>NZ_JAUBUR010000104.1:0-2038 GCF_036705485.1 Microcoleus sp. AT9b-C3
CCCTTATAGGTGGGGCTACACACGTCATACAATGGCCGGTACAAAGGGCAGCCAACCCGCGAGGGGGAGCCAATCCCGTAAAGCCGGTCGTAGTCCGGATCGCAGTCTGCAACTCGACTGCGTGAAGTCGGAATCGCTAGTAATCGTGGATCAGCATGTCACGGTGAATACGTTCCCGGGTCTTGTACACACCGCCCGTCACACCATGGGAGCGGGTCTCGCCAGAAGTAGGTAGCCTAACCGCAAGGAGGGCGCTTACCACGGCGGGGTTCGTGACTGGGGTGAAGTCGTAACAAGGTAGCCGTATCGGAAGGTGCGGCTGGATCACCTCCTTTCTGGAAAATGGCCACACCCGTGGGTGTTGCAATGCCTGGCTTGCCAGGTGGTGCGATCTCGCAGGCAAGTGAGCCACACACAGAAGCTCTCAAACTCAAACGCTCACACTTATCGGTTGTTGGAAGGATGTCGCCAGCGATCCGGGGTCTTCTCGAGCCTGGGGAGGTCAAGCGACCGGCTTGGGTCTGTAGCTCAGTTGGTTAGAGCACCGTCTTGATAAGGCGGGGGTCGTTGGTTCGAGACCAACCAGACCCACCATTGCCGGCTGGCGAGCGCATCGATCCGGGGGATTAGCTCAGCTGGGAGAGCACCTGCTTTGCAAGCAGGGGGTCGTCGGTTCGATCCCGTCATCCTCCACCACTTCTTGTTCGCAAGAGACCACGCCCAAGCGTGCTGCCCACCAGGCAGTGCGCTTCGGTGTTGTCGATCTTGTGTTCGACAATCCCGCAGTCCTTCGAGGCTGCACGGCTGTTCTTTAAAAATTCATAGAGTCGAATCAGCGTTGCTGATGGAAAGCGCACTGTCGTAAAGGTCGGTGCGCACCGTGCCATCAGCAACATTTTGATTGCGTCAACGAATATTCAATTTGAACAAAAGCAAATTGGATGCGGCATAACGCGTCAGGTGAAAGACCTGACAAGCATTTGCTTGATGTTTGTGGCGGCGAGGCTTGCGAGGGTGGCAACACCGGCGTAGGCGTCAAAGTTATAGGGTCAAGTGAATAAGAGCATGTGGTGGATGCCTTGGCGATGATAGGCGACGAAGGACGTGATAGCCTGCGATAAGCTTCGGGGAGCTGGCAAATTAGCTTTGATCCGGAGATTTCCGAATGGGGAAACCCACCGAAAGGTATCGCACACTGAATACATAGGTGTGCGAGGCGAACCGGGTGAACTGAAACATCTCAGTAGCTCGAGGAAAAGACATCAACCGAGATTCCGAAAGTAGTGGCGAGCGAAATCGGAGGAGCCTGCAAGTGATAGCACAAGACTTAGCGGAACGCTCTGGAAAGGGCGGCCATAGTGGGTGATAGCCCCGTACGCGAAAAGACCTGTGTGGTACTGAGCTTGCGAAAAGTAGGGCGGGACACGTGAAATCCTGTCTGAAGATGGGGGGACCATCCTCCAAGGCTAAATACTCATCATCGACCGATAGTGAACAAGTACCGTGAGGGAAAGGCGAAAAGAACCCCGGGAGGGGAGTGAAATAGATCCTGAAACCGCATGCTTACAAAAAGTCGGAGCCCGCAAGGGTGACGGCGTACCTTTTGTATAATGGGTCAGCGACTTACATTCAGTGGCGAGCTTAACCGAATAGGGTAGGCGCAGGGAAACCGAGTCCGAATAGGGCGATTCAGTCGCTGGGTGTAGACCCGAAACCAAGTGATCTATCCATGGCCAGGATGAAGGTGCCGTAACAGGTACTGGAGGTCCGAACCGACCAGTGTTGCAAAACTGGCGGATGAGCTGTGGATAGGGGTGAAAGGCTAAACAAACTTGGAAATAGCTGGTTCTCTCCGAAAACTATTTAGGTAGTGCCTCAAGTATTACCGTCGGGGGTAGAGCACTGTTTTGGCTAGGGGGTCATGGCGACTTACCAAACCAAGGCAAACTCCGAATACCGACGAGTACAGCTTGGGAGACAGAGCACCGGGTGCTAACGTCCGGACTCAAGAGGGAAACAACCCAGACCGCCAGCTAAG
>NZ_JAUBUR010000049.1:0-38396 GCF_036705485.1 Microcoleus sp. AT9b-C3
GTTGGAGTTGGCGCCGGTGTTGTGGGTGTTGGAGTTGGCGCCGGTGTTGTGGGTGTTGGAGTTGGCGCCGGTGTTGTGGGTGTTGGAGTTGGCGCCGGTGTTGTGGGTGTTGGAGTTGGCGCCGGTGTTGTGGGTGTTGGAGTTGGCGCCGGTGTTGTTGGTGTTGGAGTTGGTATCGATTCCTTAAGGGGAATGAGAGAGACAGTGGCGACTGCCGCACTGGGGGCGCCGAGGTTATCTGTAGCGCTGTAGGTAAAATTAGCTCCTGTGAAATTGCCGACCGACTGGAAGAATAACTGCGTCATTTGCTCGGCTGTCAGGGTTTGACCAGCGGTGACAGCGACTCCCCCCGTTGCCGGGTCGCCCAAGAACAGGACGCCTTGATTTGTCGGCGGCAGGGTGCTGATGGTGAATGTAACCACTGTGCCGTCTGAGTCTGTGCCTCCGAGCCCGCTAATTTGGACAACGCTGTTGGGCGCTAGCGCAGCGTTGCTGCTGTAGGCTGATGGAAATTTGTTGGGTGTGGGCTGCGCGCTAATAATAGCGGTGGTGACAGTGGCTCTGGACTCGGAACCGTTGTTATTGCTGGGTTTGGGGTCAAAAGTGGTCGATCGGCTCTGGGAAGTATTGCTAATGGTGCCCGTCGCTGGAACGACTAATGTTACCTCGCGGTTGATGTTGCTGCCGCTAGTCAAGCTGGCAATTGTTGGGAAGGTGACAACCCCTGTCACGGGGTCGTAAGTGCCGTTATCGGATGCGCTGACTCCCGTTAAACCGGGAATGATGCTGTCTGTAATCACTACGTTTTCAGCAGCATTCGGCCCATTGTTGGTGGTAGTTATAGTATAAGTTACGGAACTACCAGCAGGAGCAGATGTGAGACCGCTCTTGGACGTAACCAGGTCGGCCACAGGATCGATCGAGGTAATGACTTGACCCCCCGCCTCACCGGGCACTGCGACTGTCGAGCCGTTGTTGTTCGTCAAGTCTGGATCAAAAGTGTCCGATCGACTTAATACAATGTTGGTGATGCTCGTCAGGGTAGGTGGGGGTATCAAAATTAGGCGGCGGGTGACACTGCTGCCACTGGCTAAAGTCGCGATCGCTGGGAACTCGATCGCCCCTGTGGTTGGGTTGTAGGTTCCGCCATCGAACACGTTGACATTAGTTAAGCCGGGAATCAGGCTGTCGGTGATAACTACGTTGGTCGCAGGACTCGGCCCGTTGTTGGTAGTAGTAATTGTATAAAGGAGGGTGTCGCCCACCTTGATGCTGGCCGGAGCCGTTTTTTGGGTGACAACATCGGCCACAGCATCGATCGAGGTAATGACTTGCCCCCCCGCCTCACCGGGCACTGCGACTGTCGAGCCGTTGTTGTTTGTTAAGTCCGGGTCAAAAGTGTCCGATCGACTCAATACAATATTGGTGATGCTCGTCAGGGTAGTCGGCGGTACAAAGCTGATGGTGCGGCTCTGGTTGGTGCCGCTGGCTAAAGTCGCGATCGCTGGGAACTCGATCGTCCCTGTGGCAGGATTGTAGGTTCCGCCATCGGACACGGTGACTCCCGTTAAGCCGGGAATCAAGCTGTCGGTGATGACTACGTTGGCCGCAGGACTCGGCCCGTTGTTGGTAGTAGTAATTGTATAAGTGAGAGTGTCGCCCGCGTTGATGCTGGCCGGAGCCGTTTTTTGGGTGACAACATCGGCCACAGCATTGATCGATGTGGTGACGGTGGCGTTGGGGTTGGTACCGTTGTTGTTGGTCGGAGTGGAGTCGGGAGTGATGGAGGTACTTCTGGCCGTGTTGCTGATGGAATTTAGGGTGGGCGGTACTGTGAAGCCGATCGTCCGGGTGACTGTCTCCGCATTGGCGATTGCCACGGGCGCGAAGGTGACAATGCCCGTCACTGGATCGTAAACGCCACCGTTAGATGCCGTGACTCCGGTTAATCCGGGAACTATGCTGTCAGTGATGGTTACAGCTTCTGCAGGACTCGGCCCTAAATTAACTGTGGCGATCGTATAGCTGACCGAACTACCGGCAGTAGCACTCGTAGAGCCGGTTTTGGTGGTTGCCAAATCCGCATTGGGCGCAATACTTGTCGTAACCGTAGAGTTAGTGGGAGTGCCGTCTTTGTTGGTTGTTGAGCCGTTGTTGTTAGTGGCGATCGGATCGAAAGTCGTCGCACTACTCCGGGCCGTGTTGCTGATGTCGGTACGGGTGGCTGGGGCAATGAAACTGATGGTGCGGGTCGCAGTAGCCGAATTTGCCAGCGCCGTCAGTGCTGGGAAGGTGACAATGCCTGAAACTGGGTCGTAAGTGCCGCCGTCCGATACGCTGACTCCTGTTAAACCCGGAATAATGCTGTCAGTGATGGTCACATCGGCAGCCGGGTCTGGCCCCAGGTTAGTGGTAGTCAATGTGTAGGCGACGCTTGACCCGGCCGAAGTAGTCACAGGGCCACTTTTGGTAGTAACTAAATCCGCGACTGTATCGACAACTGTGGTAAAGACTACACCAGGCCCCTCGATTTGCCCTGGCGCAAGTACACCGCTGTTGTTGCTGAGGTCGGGGTCGAAAGTCGAGCTAGTGCTGAATGCAACGTTGGCAAAACTGCTACCGCCCTTTAAACCGGGCGGCAAATCAATTGTCAGGGTGTAAGTCACAGTCTCGCCGGCATTGAGAACCGGAATTAACGGCCAGGTGACAGCCTTGGTTTGGTTCACGTAAGTGCCGTTGTTGGAGGCAATCAGATCCGGCGACAATCCGCCCGGACGCAGCAGTTCTAAAGGTATTTCGTCTTGAATCAGAACATTTGTAGCAGGCGCTGGCCCCCTGTTTACTGTAGTAATCGTGTAGGTAATGCTGCCTTCGGACTTGACGAACTGCGGGCCGGTCTTGATAGTGGCAACCTCAGCGGCGAGAGTGGGAGGATTGATAGTTTCAACTACTACGTTTTGAAGTTCGTGAATGTTGTTGGCGCCTCCTGTGGAACTGCCAAAACCAAATTTGAAAAGTGGCGGTACTGCGCCGTTTGTGGTGACCAAGTTGGGGATGTCGATCAATGTAGTTTCGTAGATGTCGTCGAAATTTTCATCGAAGGCAACGGTGAGGCGAGAGGGATTCACCGGATCGTTAGATGGATTCAACGTAATTTGAACGGATCTTTTGGCTAAATTGCGATCGCTCGTGAACGTATTGCTGAAGTTAAAACTGCTGCCGGGTTCAGGGCCACTAAAGTCAATGCTCGTAGGAATGTTATCGATGCCGAAGGGAACGATCGCATTTGTTAAAAACTGATAACCTTCTGCTTGATTTCCTCTAACCGTTACTGAGTCTGGTCTAAAAGAACCAATAGAGGATCCGGGAATCGGAGGCGGCTCAGGGCCGGAGCGCCCTTCTGTGGATGTTGAAAAATTGCCAAACTCGTCAAGCCCAATGCCTAAATAACCTCCCTCAATACCGGGTATACCCGTTCGTGGAGCGTAAGCCAGAGAACCGCCATAACCCCCAGTCCTGGTTGGGCTAACAGTGCCGTCAATCAAGAAGAAACCCAGCCCGTCCCCTGGCTGAGGGCTAATAAAGGGTTGCGGAGACGGAAATTGCTGGCTTGAACCGTAAGAATAAAAATCAAACTGGACTCTGAGACCGTCGGTTGAAGGAATGGGGTTGTTGTAGATAACGAAGGCTTCCCGAAGGTTGACTGCGGGAGTTAATAGCAGAGCGCCATCGCCGGGAGTCGAACCGCCCAAAGCCGGAAGTACGCCGGATACTGTGCCTCCGGTAATGCCGGGGATACGTTGATTGGCTGCTGGAACCCCGCTGCTGGGATCGAACAGTGCCCCGTTGTTTCCCCCGTAAATCCAAGGCCCCCTAACTGTGGAGTTTTTGAAAGTTTCGTTAACTAATGTGCCGAGGGCGTAAGGGTAGGCTGCGAGCACTTCTTTTTCAATGGCGATGCTCGCGTTTATTTCCCCGATCGCAAATTTTAATTCCCAGTCACCGCCGAGTGCCGCACTCCCCGTCAAGTTGTCGGAAGCTGCAATATCTGCACCGACTATCAAGCTCAGCCGCCGCACGAAGGCCTGACCGCTTTCCCCCGCTGCGACGCTGCACCCGAATAACAAGATATCTCCTCTCTCGCTGAGGGCTTTTCCCCACTGCTTTAACAAATGGCTGTAAGTTTCTAAGTTGTCGTTGCAGAGTTCGATCGACCCTAGCTGCACCCCCGCTTCTCGACCGTGAGAAACTATCTGAAGGCTGTCTAAATCGCTGTAATGGGTCAAAATTCTAGTAATTTGCTCGACTCCATCCCGCGTCCAGTCCAATACAAATACCTCTGTATTGGCTGTTACTCCTCTTGCCAAGCTGTCGAAGTTCTCTACTCTGGCATCGAGGAACAGTACATTTTTTATAGTCGGGGCGCCCACAGACTGGCTTGCTCGCAAAAATTCTCTGTGGGGATGCCCAATTCCCCTGTCGCCACGGAGTTTCTGGGACAGGAAACACTCCTCTGTTCCTACTTTTTTTATTGCTTTTTTCTGATGATAAGTTGCGGTTGTTCGGGATTTTGGGCCCGCAATCCTTGCGGTGGAGTCACATATTTTGGTGGTGACAAAAATTGGTTTGTTGCAGATGCTTTGCATGGTCAAATTGGCTCACGAATTGTAGATGATGTACCCATTTCCAGATGATCATTATCACCTCTTGAAAAGGTTTAATTGCAGAGTAATAGGCGGTGTAGCTTGAGGTGGATCAAGAGCAAAAAGCGAATTTTACTCAGCACAAAGCACGGCTATATTGATATTTAATAGCATTGCCAATATCGCCGGCAGAAGCGCTGAGGATTTGGGGTTTAAATCCCCATAATCTCTCTATCGGGTGATATTTTGCGTTCGACTTTTTTCTTTTCTGTTAGCGAGTGTATCTGTTACACGCTGATCTCTTACATCGCGCAGTAGATAATAACACCAGTTCTCAAAAATTTACTTAATGAGGTTTTCTGTACATCATCTAATGCACTTTATTTGCAGAGAAAATTCACTATTTCTAGAGGTATAAACCTGGTTTGAGGGACGAAAAGACTTCTTTGCAGCCCTCGCTCCAGGTAAAAAACAGGGTTTTTTTGCTTTTGGTGTGCAAGCCCTGTTCACAATAGCAACCAGTCATTAATTAGGGAGTGATAGCCGTCACATAATTATGGCGACCGTGCCCGAAGTGTCATTCAACTGAGATCTTTTACCATTCTCAATAAGCCTTCTATGGGGGGGTTCTCCTGCCCAGCCCATAAAAAAATTCACTTGTTGTGGAACAGGCCAGAAAGCCTATTCTTGAAAATGGTGCAACATATGAGATTCAATTGAAATTGGCATACCCTGTATCGACGAAGCGTCTTAAAAATTCATGACTTGGAGTCGGGAGATAGCAATCTAGATTTGAGACTGTTTCGTTACGATAGCAAAAACATATTAGTGCCGCCCACAAGCAACTTCTCAAGTTGTCAACTTAGAGTCTTCGAGCTGGTTTCTGTTTAAGATCAATGCTCGGGACAATGTTTCGCGCAGAATTTTTCATGATGTTTTGGAGAAACTGATTTGGAGATTTGCCCCTCAGCTACTTACGATTTTTGTTGGCTAATTTTCTTAACTGCAGGAGTTACGTCTAAGAGACTAGAAACCCAATTTATTCCTAGATTTCTCGCCACCCAACCAAAATTTATCATCTCAACTTTGTTTCCGCTCGTAAATCCTCAACTAGAAAAACACCGCTCGCAATTCCCCTGTTATGGCAACTGTAACCAAGCGATAATGCTCGATTAGGTTTTAATTGCTGAGTTGGGGCGTGGGTCGTCCAAAACAAGCTCCAACAATAATCCTTACACGTAAGTACATCTTAACTCATTGATTATTACATCCGCAAATAGGCGTAGATACAAGCACCAATATAAGCTATATCTTTTCACCGCGAGCGTCAAGAGTTCTGGCTTGGTAGTACCGACAATCTTGACAGGGCCCAGAAGGATTGACAGCGCAGCGAATGTAATTAGAGCGGGCGTTATACTCGCAAGTGATATCGCCGATCGAATAAGCGAGGCTTTGTATGTAGGTGCGATCGGCAGTTGGTAGTTGAGTTCGCATGGATCTATTGGCTACCGCAAGTCTGGCCGCTGCAATTCTGTCGCGGGCTTGGCTCTGGGCAGAGCGCATCACCCACAAAGACAGCAGCGACGGAGCTAAACCTATCAAAATAATCAGGAGAGCAGTTAGCACTTTTTCAGAGCTTATGTGGAGAATATTTATTTTAATTTAGGCGATCGACAACAAAAAATCCTCCCCGACAAGACGGTTTTAAATAAGAAAAGTTCCCGATCGAGTCTCAAACTAGGCCGCCCCTGTCTTAACCGTTAGCTGGCGGCTGAGGAAGGCGAATTAAATAACTTACAATTTTAATTGTTATTGTGGGACGGGCGGGACGCCCATCCCACAAACTTTTTGAGAAACCCGGTTGCTTTCAAACACCTCAAAGGGTTAAACCTTAGCAATATCCCCGGCTAAATCCATCAACGAACCCGCGCCTTCCACCTTAGCAACATCCAACAAAGTCTTCAAAACCGAATCGGGATTCAAACTAATCGAATCAATTCCCAACTCAACCAAGAAACGAGCAAACTCAGGATAATCGCTGGGCGCTTGACCGCAAATCCCAATCTTGCGATCGTACTTCTTGGCGGCTTTAATGGCAATTGCTACCATGCGCTTGACTGCTTCATTCCGTTCGTCAAAAATGTGCGCGACTAAAGCAGAATCCCGGTCTAATCCTAATGTTAACTGAGTTAAATCGTTAGAGCCGATCGAGAATCCGTCAAAAACTTGGGCAAATTCGTCAGCAAATATCACATTGCTCGGCAATTCACACATCACATACACTTGCAAGCCGTTCTCGCCCTTAACTAAACCGTGTTTTGCCATCTCGGCTAACACTTTTCGTCCTTCATCCGGGGTGCGACAAAATGGAATCATCGGAATCACATTTGTCAAGCCCATTTCGTCGCGAACTCGCTTTAATGCTTGGCATTCCAAAGCGTAAGCTTCGCGGTAATTTGGGTCGTAATAGCGAGAGGCGCCGCGCCACCCGATCATCGGGTTTTCTTCCTTGGGTTCAAACTGCTGCCCTCCCAAAAGATTAGCATATTCGTTGCTCTTGAAATCGCTCATCCGCACGATAACTGGATTTGGATAAAATGCGGCGGCAATTGTGGCAATTCCGTGGGCTAGTTTGTCGGTGAAGAAATCGGGTTTGTTTTTGTAAAGTGCTGTGAGTTCTGCAATTTCTTCCTTGACTGATTCATCCACCAATTCGTCAAAGTGAATCAGTGCCAGCGGGTGTGCTTTAATGTGATTGGCAATGATGAATTCTAGCCGCGCTAAGCCTACGCCGTCGCAAGGAATTGCTGATAAACCAAAGGCTTCTTCTGGGTTCCCGACATTCATTAAAATTTGAGTGCGGGTGCGGGGTAAATTCTCGATCGCAGTTTCTTGAATTTCAAAAGGAAGCAAACCGGAATAAACTTTGCCTTCGTCTCCTTCCGAACAAGAAACAGTGATTTCTTGATGGTTTTTCAAGATTTGGGTGGCGTCGCCGGTGCCGACAATGGCGGGAATTCCCATTTCCCTGGCGATGATGGCGGCGTGACAAGTACGGCCACCGGAATTGGTGACGATCGCACTTGCTTTTTTCATAATCGGTTCCCAATCCGGGTCTGTTTTGTTGGTAACTAAAACTTCTCCTGATTGAAATTCAGCGATTTTGTGTACATCTAAAATCACGCGGGCTTGGCCTTGTCCGATTGATTCGCCAACGGCGCGTCCTTTTGCTAAAACTGCACTGCTACCTTGCAATTTGTAGTTTCGCAAAACTTTAGCAGACTTTTGAGATTGTACTGTTTCGGGTCGTGCTTGGACAATAAACAATTCGCCCGTATTGCCGTCTTTTGCCCACTCAATGTCCATCGGGGTATAAGTCCCGCGCACTTTAGAGTAGTGTTCTTCGATGATTACGGCCCATTTTGCTAGTTGCAGAATTTCATCATCTTGTATGGCAAATTTATTTTTTTCTGCTGCGATCACGGAGACGTTTTTGGTGTACTTAGAACCGCCGATATCGTAGACCATTTTGAGTGTTTTGCTGCCGAGGCGTTTGTCTAAAATCGGGAGAAAACCTTGTTTTAATGTTGGTTTAAAGACGAAGTATTCGTCGGGGTTGACGGTGCCTTGGACGACGTTTTCGCCTAATCCGTAGGCGGCGGTTACTAATACGGCGTTTTTGAATCCGGTTTCGGTGTCGATGCTGAACATGACGCCGGAGGATGCTAAGTCCGATCGCACCATTTTTTGGACGCCGACTGATAGGGCGACTTCAAAGTGGTCGAAACCCCGCTGTTGGCGGTAGGAAATTGCGCGATCGGTGAATATGGAAGCAAAGCATTTGTGACAGCATTCGAGGACGCCAGCGCAAGCTTGGACGTTGAGGTAGGTTTCTTGCTGTCCGGCGAAACTGGCGTCTGGTAAGTCTTCGGCGGTGGCGGAGGAACGCACTGCTACGTCTGTACTGTCGCCGTAGCGATCGCACAATTTTTCGTAAGCATCCGCGATCGCTGCTTGCAGTTCTCGCGGAAATGGTGTGTCGAGAATCAGTGCCCGCGCTTGCTTGCCTTTTTGTCGCAGGTTCTGCAGATCTTCTACGTCTAAATCGGCAAAAATTTCGCGCAATTTAGTTTCTAAACCCGCTGACTGGATGAAGTACCGGTAAGCGTGTGCTGTAGTTGCAAATCCGTTGGGAACTCTGACTCCTTGGGCGGTTAACTGTTGAATCATTTCGCCCAAAGAAGCATTTTTACCGCCTACTAATGGGATGTCGGCGATGCCGACTTCATCAAATAACAATACTAAGGCTTTTTCTTTGGGGATTAAACCAGTTTTTTGTTCACTTGCTAAATTTTCCAGCATAACTTTTTCCTCTCAACTTCATCTCATTTCGGTCAAAGGACAGTAAACAAAAGACAGTTTATTGGGAGTTGTAATTTTCTTACAAAAATCCTCAAATTTTTTCCTAGGCTGTATCAACCGAGTTTTCGATTGCCTCTAATTCAAGATTATCACTTTTTTGCTAAATAGCAAGGCCTGTGGAGATATTTTATTTGATTGCAGAAAGTAAAGAAATCGCAGTAATCAGTTTATGTAAGGTATTATAAAAGAAGTGGTAAAAATATGAATAGCGAGGATAGTTCCCACCGCTTTTTTTGCGTTGAGCGCTCATTGGTGCGGGGATATCGCTTCGATTGTGTTGCTAGCGGAATCCAAGGGCAAAAAAGGGTGGGGTTCGATCGCGCGATCGGCTGAACCCGCCCAAAAACGGCTACTTACTTTCCGACATGAGTCGTGAGTCACCCAAAATTTTAGATTCTAGTTCAACCTCCCCGATTCATCTGTGGACTACATCTAAAATCTAAAATCGTGTCACAGGGGCGATCGAAAAAAAAAATACTAAGCAGATTAGTTTCCTCCTGAAACCCAGCTTCTAAAAACCTTAAAAAAGTTTCCCCTGATTGCGTTAGCCTACTTAGAGGAAAAACACAATCGCATAGGTATCAGATATTATACCATTTTCAATAAGCCTTTTAAGAGCTGGTTAGAAGAACCGCTCCCAAGAAAATTTACTCTTTGTGAAATGGGCCGGAAAGCCCGTTCTTGAGAAACGTTCAACATCTGAGATAAAGTCCATTGTAATTGTTGAACCAAAGAGTTTTTAACTGGGAACGGCGGGATTTGTGGCTATACAATTCTTTATATGCTATAATAGTTGGCTAAACTGCCTTCTGACAAAAAACAAGGTATATGATATCAGTTTTGAGTCCACCCGCAAAGCGAAACGGCTTTAAAGTTCTTCTGGTCGAAGACAATCAAGCAGAAGCCGATCTGATCGAAGAATTATTATTAGAAACAAATGTCAGTAGAGCCGAACCCCAAAGGCTATCAGTAAGTTGTACAGACCGTCTCAGCAAAGCGCAGGAACTTTTGGTCAGCGAACATTTTGATGTGATTTTACTAGATCTTTCGCTGCCCGATAGCCAAGACTTAAATACAATTGTCAAAATACAAGAATATAGCCTAAATACTCCGATTGTCGTACTGACTGCCCGCAACGATGAAGAGCTTGCCGTGCAGTCAATCCAAGCCGGAGCTCAAGATTATCTAGTCAAGCGAAAAATCGACAGCGAAGTGTTAATTAGATCGCTTCGTTACGCAGTCGAGCGACAGCACAACCAAGAAGCTTTGCGAAAAAGTGAAGAAAAATATCGCTCGGTAGTCGAGAATTCTCTCGTCGGAATTGCCATTCTTGCTCCTCCGATATCCCCCTCAGCACCAGAAAAATACGAGTGGTTGGAAGTAAACGATGCTTTGTGCGATTTGCTGGGATACGATCGCCAAGATTTTTTGCACGAGAATTGGGAGATGTGGGGTTTTCCTGAAGACTTGCAGGCAAGTTTAGAGCAGTTAAATAAAATTTTGACAGGGGAAAGCGAAGGCTATGTTTTAGACAAAAGGTGGCGCAGAAAAGACGGAAAAATAGTTTATACTAGAGTTTCCCTGCGCTGTATTCGCGCCCTAGACGGCTCGATCGACCACCTGATTAAAGTAGTCTTGGATGTGAGCGATCGCTACCGTTACGAAGCTCAATTAAAAGCATCAGAAGAGTTTTTAAATCACACGATTAATTCTACTCCTGACCCTATTTTTGTTAAAGATGAGCAGCACAGATGGATCGTATTAAACGATGCTTTTTGCAATTTGATAGGGAAAAGGCGATCGGAACTGATTGGCAAGTCAGGATACGATTTTTTACCCCCAGCACAAGCGGCTTTTTTTTGGCAGCAAGACGAGCAAGTATTGGAAAAAAGTATTTCTCAGGAAACAGAAGAAAATTTTACCGATAGCGGCGGAAAAAAACGCATTATATCTACCAAAAAAACAGTTTTTAACAACGCCGAGGGTCGTAAAATGTTGGTCGGCACAATGCGAGATGTGACCGAATACAAACGCCAGCAAATTGCGTTGCAGGAAAGCGAAGCTCGATTTCAAATAATGACCGACAACGTGCCGGGAATGATTTATCAATATCGGCTTGATGTAGATGGTAAAACATCTTTTACTTACGTTTCTTCCGGCAGTTTGCAGATATACAATTTAAAGCCAGAACAAATAGAAGAAAATGCCAATTTGGCTTTTGCAACAGTTCACCCAGACGATATCTCAGACTTGCAGCGCTCCATGGCAACTTCAGCGGCAACTCAGCAAGCTTGGCAACACCAGTGGCGCCAAGTTATGGGAGATCGAGTGAAATGGCTGCAAGGCGCATCGCAGCCTGAAAAGCAAGCCAACGGCGATATAGTTTGGGACGGTTTGGTGATGGATGTTACTGAATTAAAACAAACCCAGCAAGACCGCGATCGATTTTTTAATCTCTCGCTGGATTTACTTTGCATTGCAGGTTTTGATGGGTATTTCAAACGCTTAAACCCCGCTTGGTCAAATGTATTAGGTTATAGCAGTGATGAAATGTTAGCCAAACCTTTGATAGAATTTGTCCATCCAGAAGACCTAGAAATTACTGTAGCGGAATTAGAAAAGCTTAAAAAATGCCACCCCGTTATTAGCTTGGAAAACCGCTATCTTTGCCAAGATGGTACTTATAAATGGCTCTCGTGGACAGCATCGCCGTTTGCAGAAGAAGGTTTGATGTATGCAGTGGCTCGCGACGTTACATTTAGCAAGCAAGCAGAAGCTGAATTGCGTAAGAGCGAAGCTACCAACCGCGCTCTTTTAAATGCGATACCCGACATGATATTTCGCTGTCGGGCAGACGGCACTTTTGTAGACTTTAAACCTGCCAAAGATTTCGAGAATCTCCTACCACAAAAAGCACTAATTGGCAAAAAAGCACAAGACATATTACCGCCTGCTTTTGCTGAAAAAATCTTGTTCGGCAATCAACAAGCCATCGACAGTGGCGAGATTCAAGTCGTAGAATATCAAATGCCAGTTAATGGTGAACTGTACGATTTTGAAGCGAGAATTGTCTTCTGCACCGAGGAGGAAATTATCGCGATCGTCCGCGATATCACTCAACGTAAACGCTCTGAGTCAGTCCTCCAGAGGCAAGCAGCAGCGATGGCCCAAGCTTCCGAAGGTATCGCCATATTCAGTGCCGACAAAGAGGTGATTTATTGCAACGCAGCCCGAGTAAAAATCTACGGTTACGACTCTCTCGAAGAAATCTTAGGTAAAAGTTGGAAAACATTCTACCAAGGTGCAGAGCTGCAAAGGTTCGAGCAAGAAGTCCTGCCGACTTTAGTGCAGAAAGGTTCTTACAGCACCGAAGCAGTAGGATGCCGTCGCGACCGCTCGGAAGTCCCTATAGATGTCTCGCTGACAATGCTGCCCGACGGGGAAATCATTTGCATTGTTCGCGATATTTCCCAAAGAAAAAAAACAGAAGCAGCACTGCGAGATAGCCAGCGATTCATTCAACAAATTGCTGGAGCAAGTCCTAATATTTTGTATGTTTGCGACTTAATTGAAAAAAAAAATATCTATGGGAACGCTTCTATCTACCAGATTCTTGGCTATACAGTAGAGGAGATTCAGGCAATGGAGCCGTGGATGATGTCACCTTTAATTCATCCCGAAGATTTAAGAAAAATGCCTGATTATTTACAGCAAGTTGAAACAGGCAGCGAAGGGGATATCTTTGAAATTGAATACAGAATTAGGCACAAGGATGGTTCTTGGCGCTGGATGGTTAGCCGAGATACTGTATTTGCGAAAACAGCAGATGGTAAGTTAAAACAAATTCTCGGCACCGGAACTGATATTACAGAAAGCAAGCAAGCAGAAGATGAAATAAAGCTGTTGCTGGCGGCAACTCAAGCCATTAGTCAGTCGGCAGATTTTCACAGCGCCCTCCCACATATCCTGCGGTTGCTGTGCAATGCGATTGGCTGGAATTTTGCGGAAGCTTGGATACCGACTGCTAATGGTACTTTTTTGGAACACAGCGAAACTTGGTACGCTAGCGATCGCGATTTAGATACGTTCGGCCGCGAAAGTAGAAAAATTAGATTCGCCCCCGGAGTGGCAGTACCTGGACGGATTTGGTCAACCAGAAATGTAGAATGGATTGAAGATATTTCTCTAGCTAAAAATCATCTTTTTGCCCGATCGCAAATGGCGGCATTAGTCGGATTGAAAGCTTGTTTCGGAGTGCCAATTCACGCTAGCTCAAAGGTGCTGGCAGTTTTAGTATTCTGCAAGCGCGACCGCTCGATTATGGAACCGCGTATAGTAGAGTTGGTCAAGGCTGTAGCGACTCAGTTGGGCGATCATATTCAGCGCAAACAAGCCGAAGAAGAATTGCGTAAAAGTGAAGAACGCTGGCAGTTAGTTCTCAAAGGCAATCAAGACGGAATTTGGGATCTGAATCTTCAAACAAATGAAGCTTTTCGATCGGCCCGCTGGCAAGAAATTATCGGTTACACAGACGGCGAAATTGACAGCACGAACACCGCATGGATCGATCGCATCCATCCAGACGATCGTTCACGAGTGCAAGCAGCGATCCAAACTTATCTCGATCGCCAAACCCCCTATTACGCGGCCGAATACCGCTTGCAGTGCAAAGACGGTAGCTATAAGTGGGTGCTCGCCCGCGCTCAAGCAGTGTGGGACGAAGCCGGAAACCCTCTGCGGATGGTGGGTTCGATGACGGATATTAGCGATCGCAAAGCAGCAGAATTAGCTTTAGTGCAGGTCACTCAAGCCGTCGAAAGTACCAGCGACGCGATCGTGATCGCCGACTTGAAAGGGCGGTCTATTTACCACAATCAAGCCTTCATTCAGCGCTACGGCTACACGGTGGAAGAACTTAATGATATTGGCGATATGACCGCGCTTTATGTCCGGCATAAAAATTATAAACAAATCTACAAAAGCCTTCGCAAAGGTCGCTCTTGGTGTGGCGAAGTCGCGCTGCAAACTAAGAGTGGCGAAGCAGTAACTGCTCTGGTGCGAGCCGACAGTATTCAAGATGTTAATGGAAATTACATCGGCTTAATAGGAGTAATTACCGACATCACAAAACGCAAAGAATCAGAGCTGATTTGGCGCCAAAAGTTAAAACGCGAACAGTTGGCAGTAGCCATGCTGGAACGCATTAGATCTTCTCTAAATCTCGAAGAAATTCTTACCAAAAGTGTCGAAGAAGTGCGGCATTTTTTGCAAGTAGATCGCACTATTATTTACCAATTCAATCCAGATTGGAGCGGGTTGATCGCTGTCGAGTCGGTTGCCGAAAATTTCCGACCAATTGTAGGAATGGAAATTTATGACCCCTGTTTCGGGGCAGCCTACGTTCCTCTTTACCAAGACGGCAGAATTAGAGCCATAGAAGATGTTCACAATGCCGGCCTAGCCGACTGCCATTTGGCTTTGTTGACTCGGCTCGATGTGAGAGCGAATCTGGTAGTGCCGATTTTGCAAGGCGAAAACTTGTGGGGGCTGTTAATTGCCCACCACTGCACGGGCCCGCGTCCCTGGCAGCAATTGGAGGGAGAGTGCCTAAAACAATTGGGGGTGCAGTTGGCGATCGCGATCCAGCAATCAATGCTATTTGAACAAGCACAAACCGAAATTGCCGATCGCAAACTTGCAGAAGCCGCCCTGCAATTAGCTAAAGAAGCCGCCGAATCAGCCAACCGCGCTAAAAGCGACTTTCTCGCCAACATGAGCCACGAATTGCGGACGCCTTTGAACGGGATTTTGGGATACATTCAACTGCTCAAAGTCGATAAAAACTTTACCGCAGATCAGCAGGAAAGTCTTAACAACATTCACCAGTGCGGCAACCACCTGCTGATGCTGATTAATGATGTTTTAGACCTATCAAAAATCGAAGCTAGTAAAATGGAGCTGTCGCTGACAAACGTGCATTTTTCCAGTTTTGTTAAAAGTATTATTGATTTGTTCCAGATGCGTTCTGCTCAAAAAGGAATTGCCTTTAATTACGAGCAGGTTTCAGCACTGCCAGACGGCATTTTGGCAGACGAAAAAAGGTTGCGTCAAGTTTTGATTAATTTGCTCAGTAATGCCGTTAAGTTTACGAACAGCGGCAGCGTTACATTCAAAGTCGGTTATGTAGAAAATTTCCCCCATAAGTATCCTCAAACGAACTGCGAAAATGCTGGTTTGACAGCGGAGATTGCTACTCAAACGCTCAATGTGACCGCGAATTTAGACGCGCAGCAAATGTCTAGCCAGGCGCTAGGAACAATAGAAGCGCGCGAGGTGACAACAGCAGAAAATATCTGCCGTGTTCCTACCCCTAAAATTCGCTTTCAAATCGAAGATACCGGCATTGGCATTTCTCAGAATAAATTAGAAGAAATATTTTTGCCTTTTCATCAAGTGGGCGATCATAACAATTTCGTTGAAGGTACGGGACTGGGACTTTCCATCAGCCAAAAATTAGTCAAAATAATGGGCAGCCAAATTCGCGTCCAAAGTACCTCCGGCAAAGGCAGCATATTTTGGTTGGATCTAGACTTGCCAGCAGTCGCCCAGTGTTCGGAACTCCCCTCCCAAGAAAAAAGGCGGCTTGTAGGTTTTATCGGCCCCCAGCGGAAAGTGCTAATCGTGGACGATCACGAAGTAAATCGCGCCATGTTGCACAGGCTACTTTTTCATTTAGGCTTTGAAATTGCCGAAGCTACAGACGGCGAAGACTGCTTGCACAAAGCACAGGAATTTCTACCGGATATAATTTTAATGGATTTGCTGATGCCCGTCATGAACGGTTGGGAAGCTACCAGGCGGCTGCGACAGTTGCCGGAATTAAAAGATACGGTTATCCTTGCTTTGTCCGCTAACGTTTACGAGACTACCAAGCAAGAGAGCAGACTTGCAGGTTGCGATAATTTTCTCACCAAGCCGATTCAAACTAATGAGCTTTTAGAATTATTGCGCCTGCATTTGAGACTAGAATGGGTTTACGAAGAAGGATCGCAAACTAAAAAGCGGACAGCTCAAACTGCAAAAGCATCTTCTGAGATTGCTGCTGCTGACTCAACGATGGTGTCTCCTGCCTCAGAGTCAGTCTTGACGCTGTTAAGATTGGCTGCAATGGGCGATATTGAAGCTATTCTGGAAGAAACTGCTAAACTCGAACATTCTGACCCGACATTAGTGCCTTTCGTTCATCACCTGCGCCAACTTGCTAAAGGATTTCAGCTCAAGCAAATTCGAGATTTTTTGAAGCAACATTTGTCCTAAAATTGACGGTAGCTAACAGACAACTCAAAATCAGTTAAATCTCGCGCAAGCGAGTACCATTCTCAATCAGGTGTTCTGGCCTCCCGCGAAGCGACAACTTAATCTGCTTGGAGGGCCCGGACTCGCAGCCGGCTCCTCAAAGGGTTATTCCAAATAGAAGCATCTAGGAAGCAACAGGGTTTCTAGAGCCACAAAAAATTCATTGAATCTGATTTAACGTCACAACTCACAACTCAAAAATCAAAAATTTGAATGTTTCCCTTGAATATGAACGATAAGAATTCCGAAAGAAGCATCATACTAATTGTCGATGACAACCAAACAAATCTTGACGTACTTTTCGAGTTGTTAAGGAATTACGGGTTTAAAGTATTAGTGGCTCTAGACGGCGAAAGTGCGATCGAGCAAATTGACTACATCCATCCCGACTTGATTCTTTTGGATATCATGATGCCAGGAATTGACGGTTTTGAAACTTGCCGACGTTTGAAAGCAGACCCGTCAACGCAAGATATTCCCATCATCTTCATGAGCGCCCTTTCCGATACGCCTGATAAAGTAAGAGGCTTTCAGACAGGAGCAGTTGACTACATCACTAAGCCTTTCCAGCACGAAGAAGTTTTGAGCCGGATTCAAACCCACTTGACAATCCGCAGCTTGCAAAAAAAACTCGAAGAAAAAAACCTCGAACTTGCCCACCTCAACCAAAACCTGGAAAGACTTGTTGAACAAAAAACCAAGCAATTAATCAACCAGGAAAAAACAGCCATCATCGGACGTTTGACTCAGGGCATGGTTCACAACCTCAAAAGTCCGCTGCAAGTGATCCAGACTAGCGTCGATTTGATTGAAACAAAAGCCACACAAATTCAAGAAGACTCTCTGTTTAATTATACTAAGTATATTTTTCAAGCTGTCACAAAAATCAATCAGATCATGGATACTCTGATGATGAAAAGCCGAAACGAGCAAAAGCAAGATTTGCACCCGGTGAATATCAACGATTTAGTGCAGCGAGAAATTCAGCTATTGGAAGGCAACCTGTATTTTAAAAATAAGATTAGAAAAAAATACTTTTATGACGAAGAAATTGCTAGCATTCCATTAATTTATTCCTATCTTTCTCAAGTATTTTATAATTTAATCAATAATGCAATGGATGCTATGTGGGAAAAGAAAAGCAGAGAAATAACTATCGTGACTCGGCAAGACGACTCGAACATATACATGGATATTGCAGATACGGGATGCGGCATATCCTCTGAAGATTTGCCAAAACTTTTTGACCCTTTTTACACATCCAAGCCACCTAAAGGCGAGGAAAAAACCGAAGGGGAACCGACAGGCACCGGCCTAGGACTTTATACTTGTATTGAACTTTTAAAACCTTTTAACGGTGAGATTGCTATTAGCAGCAATGTCGGTCAAGGCAGCGTTTTTACAGTTGTGCTGCCCAAACCGCAGAAAAATTGAGCGACTCAACCGAGTTAAATGGTGTCCGGTTAGACAACCGTAATTAAGTGGGTAATTAGGTTTGTAGTAAGCAATGCAAGTCTTTGTTCCTTGCTCAAGAGAGGACTCGCATTCTCAATACAAATAGGCGCTAATTGCGGGTCACTAACTGAACACAATCTCAGCTCGTATCTTGTAAATTAACGGTAATTATCGTAGCTTAGTAGTAATACCATTTTGAAAAAAAAATGCCACTTTAGGCAAGCTTTAAACGGCTATTTAAAATCTAAAGTCTCCAATGCTATCAGCAATGCAAATCCTGATTACTCCGCGCTATTTTGACAAGGGAATTTCTTGATAATACCCGCCACGTGATTTATCCGTGGAATCAATCCAAAATCTAAAATCTAAAATCCTCAAGCCCCCGAATTTATCCGTGGGTTCAATCTAAAATCTAAAATCTAAAATCTAAAATCGAATGACTTGCCTCTTGCTATTTCCCTGCCAAAGGTTGTAAATTAAAAAAGAGTTGAGTTGCAATATTGGTAAGAGTATGATAGTTTTGGGCCACTAGGTTTGGGGCGAGGCGGAAAACTTGCAGCGAACAACTCAACTCTACAAATAAATCTGCGGGGTCTGCAAGCACACAGCCCATTCTCAAGCGTGCGGTTCAAGTTCCTCAATCATGAGCTAGGTAGCTGCATCCGCTGCTGAGATTTTATAATTACTAAAAAATAGCAAAAGGATAGCAGTAAAAAAAAATGCCACTGTACGCATGAACCAAAGGGCGATAGTCATCAGTCATTCCAAATCTCAAATCAAAAATATAAAATATAAAATGGTATGACATCTGTTTTTGAGTCAACTTTAACGCCTGCTTGTTTGAAAATTCTTTTAGTAGAAGACTGTGCAGAAGATGCAGAACTCATTCAAGAACTGCTGTCTGAACCCCAACTAGGAAAATCCATTGATCTGACTAATGTAGTTCGCCTCCGGGAAGCTAGAGAAATTTTAAGCGACAAAATTTTTGATGTAATTTTATTAGATCTTTCACTTCCTGACAGCCTAAAATTTAATACTTTTTTCCGACTTCAAGATTGCTGTATAAATATTCCGATCGTCATTCTGACAGCCGCAGATGACGAAGAACTGGCTGTCGAGTTAATTGCCGCCGGCGCCCAAGATTATCTGGTGAAAAGACAGGTAGACAGCCGGCTGCTGGTGCGGACGCTCAGGTGCGCGATCGCCCGCCAGAAACGGCAAGCAGAATGGCAAAAAAGTCAAGAAAAATACCAACAGGTTGTTGGCAATATCAAAGAAGTAGTTTTTGAAACAAATACGGCTGGCAATTGGACTTTTCTCAATCCGGCTTGGACGGAAATTACCGGATTTACCGTTGATGAAAGCTTAGGAACTTCCTGTTTAAGTTACATTCATTCTGAGGATAAACACCAATATTTAAATTCGTTTAGAGGTCGGAGACCGAATCAACAAATATCCTGTTGTTACCAAAGTCGATATGTTACCAAAAATGGGGAAATTCGGTGGGTAGAAGTGCAAGAATTTTTTATTTTTGGCGGGAACGGCGAGGCGCAGGGGACGACAGGAACTATTAATGATATTACAGATAAGATTTTAGCACTTTCCGAACTAGAAGCTAGTAAAAAGTTTTTGAATTATACAATCGATGCAGTTGCAGACCCACTTTTTGTCAAGGATGAACAGCACCGCTGGATACTGTTAAATGATGCTTTTTGTAAGCTGATCGGGAAGCAGCGCGAGGAACTGCTGGGCAAATCGGATTATGACTTTTTCCCAAAACAAGAAGCTGAGATTTTTTGGCATACTGACCAACAAGTGTTTAGGACGGGGAAAGAAAACGAGAGTGAGGAAATATTTACTGACGCCCACGGTGCAAAACATATTCTGTCTACTAAAAAAACTGTCTTTGAAAATACCGATGGTAGTAAAATTCTGGTGGGTATAATTCGAGATATCACTGAGGATAGGCGCAAACAATTAGCGCAGCAAGAAAGCGAAGCTAGACTGCGGCAACTTGCTGCAAATTTACCGGGAATAATTTATCAATTTCGTCTCTCAACCGACGGCCAAAAAAGTTTTCCTTATATTTCTTCGGGCAGCAACTATTTATTTGAATTGGAACCAGAAAATATTCAGCATAATCCTCAACTCCTTTTTAGTTTTATTCATCCAGATGATAGTCAAAAATTTGAAGAATCTATTGCTATTTCTGCGGCAAGTATGCAGCCCTGGCAGCAGGAATGGCGCGCGATTGTACCGTCGGGAAAACTTAAGTGGATGCAAGGGGTTTCGAGACCGGAACGAGTTAATTGTCAGACTGAAATAGCGCAGGAAGGGGATATAGTTTGGGAAGGCATGGTGCTGGATATTACTGATTTAAAACAGGCCGAGGCAGCTTTGCGGGAGAGTGAAGCCAGATTTCGATCGCTCGTTGAGAATATCCCCGGCGCTATCTGCCGCAGCTTGTACGATGCTGAGTGGACGATGGTATTTATTAGTGATGAAATTGAGGTCATTAGTGGGTATGCTGCTGGGGATTTTATTGGCAACAACGGCTTGAGTTTTGCCCGCATTGTCCACGAGGCAGACAAGGAAATGGTCGATCGACAAATCAGCGCAGCAGTAGAGTCGAAGCAGCCGTACAATCTAGAATACCGGATTGTTCGCGATGACGGGACGGTGCGGTGGATGTCGGAAAGAGGTAGGCCAACTTACAATCTAGAAGGGCTTGTTTTGTGGCTCGACAGAGCGATTTTTGATATTACCGATCGCAAACAAGCCGAAATGACTCTGTGCCTGGTAACTCAAGCTGTAGACAGCGCTAGTGATGCGATCGCGATCGCCGATTTGGATGGTTATTCCGTTTATCACAATCAAGCATTTATTCAGCGCTACGGCTATACAGTTGAAGAACTAAATAATGCCGGCGGCCCAGCAGTAATGTACCCCAAATCTCAAGATTTGAGAAAGTTATTTAGGGTACTGCGGAAAGGTTTTTCTTGGGAAAGTGAAATTGAAATTAAGAGTAAAAATGGCAATATTATAGAAACTTTCTTGCGAGCCAACTGCATTAAAGATAGCGCTAGTCAACCGATAGGAATGATAGCCATCATTGCCGACCTCACAGAAATCAAACGCACCGAATCGGCATTGAAACTCAGTCAAGAGCGATTGCAGTTGGCGGTTTCAGGCAGCTCTTTGGGCCTGTGGGATTGGAATATAGCTACTGGCGAAACTTATTTCGACTTTTATTGGAAATCAATGCTAGGCTATGCAGAAAACGAAATTGAAAATAACCTCAAAGGTTGGGAAAGTTTGGTGCATCCCGAAGACCGAGTGAAGGTAATGGAATGTTTAAATGCCTATTTGGAAGGTGAGACTGATATCTATGAATTTGAATTTCGGATGCTCAACAAAGCGGGCAATTGGCAGTGGATTCTGGCGATGGGCAAGGTAGTCGAGTACGACGAATGGGGTGCGCCGTTGCGGATAACAGGCACTCACAAAGATATCAGTGCCCGCGTTGCAGCAGAAGCCGAAAAAACTCAGTTGATCGCATCTTTGCAACAACTTGCCGAACAGTTGCAAGCAGCGCAAAAAATAGCCCGCATCGGCAATTGGGAATTCGATAGGGAGGCAGGAGTTATTACTTGGTCGGAGGAACTGTTTCGAGTTTACGGTCGAGAATTGAATCTGCCACCGACAATGGAAGAACTTTTGGAGCAAATTCATGCCGATGACAAAGAAAGGTTTGCAAAAGTTGTAGAAAAAGCAGTGACTGAAGGAACAGCTTACGATATCGATCACCGCATCTATTTTCCATCAGGAGAAATCAGGCACGTCAACTGTAAAGGACAAGCTATTAAAAATGAGTTGGGTCAGGTGGTGCGGCTGTTTGGCACGGCAATGGACATTAGCCATCGCAAAAAAGCAGAAATTGCTTTACAAGAAAGCGAACAGCGATTTCGCGCTGTCTTTGAACAAGCGGCGATTGGCATCGTCAAAGTGTGGCCAGACGGTCAATTTTTGAATGCAAATCAAGGGTTTTGTAATATTGTCGGATACTCAGAATTGGAGCTGAAATCACGAAATGTTGGGGATATTTCTCACCCCGAAGATGTAGCAGCCGATGTCGAGTCGCGTGACAGACTGTTAGCTGGGGAAATTTTTAATTATTCCATTGAGAAACGCTTTATTCGCAAAGATGGTTCATTTGTTTGGACTAATATGACTGTATCTTTAGTGCGGGAGGGGTTTGGGGAACCTAGCTATGTAATTGGTGTGATTGAAGATATTAGCGCTCGCAAACTTGCCGAGGCTATCTTGCGCCAGCAATTAAAGCGAGAACGCCTGGTGGTAGGAATGCTGGAACGCATTCGCTCTTCTCTCAATTTAGAAGAAATTTTGACAAAAACTGTTGCTGAAGTACGGCAATTTTTACAAACAGACCGGACAGTAATTTATCAGTTTAATCCCGATTGGAGCGGTTTTGTAAATGTCGAGTCAGTGGGCAAAAATTGGCTGGCTATTCAGGGAATAACTATTGACGATTCCTGCTTTGAAGACAGCTATGCTTCTGCTTACGAACACGGTCGTACTGTAGCTGTCGATGATATTTACCAAGCTGATCTTTCCGAGTGCTACATTAATTTATTAAGTCAATTTCAGGTGCGAGCTAATTTGGTAGTGCCAGTTTTGCAAGGCGAGAAGTTGTGGGGGCTATTGATTGCTCACGAGTGCGCGGGCCCCCGTCAATGGCAGGAAATTGAGGTCGAGTGTCTCAAACAAATTAGCGTGCAGTTGGCGATCGCGATCCAGCAATCAATGCTGTTTGAGCAAGCACAAAGTGAAATTGCCGATCGCAAACAAGCCGAGTCAGCTTTGCAGGAATCGGAAGCGCGAGAACGTTCAAAAGCGTTAGAGTTAGAAGCAGCTATTAACAAACTCCGAACGACTCAAGCTCAGCTCGTTCAAAATGAAAAAATGGTGAGCTTGGGTCAGTTAGTTGCTGGTGTTGCTCACGAAATTAATAACCCTGTTAGCTTTATTCACGGCAATCTCAATCCAGCTCGCAATTACACTTTAGATTTGCTGGAATTGATTAAAGTTTACCAGCATTACTGTCCTAATCCTCCAGCCCAAGTCTGGGATAAAATTAATCACATAGACTTGGATTATATTGCTGAGGATTTCCCGAAATTGTTTAATTCGATGCAAGTAGGAACCGAGCGAATTGTCGAGATCGTGAAATCGTTGCGTAACTTTTCCCGATTGGACGAGTCCGCTGCGAAGTCAGTTAACATTCACGAGGGAATTGATAGCACTTTGATGATTTTGCAAAATCGGTTAAAATCTCACAGCAGTCATGGAGAAATTAAGATAGTTAAAAATTACCAACTATTGCCACAAATTGAATGTTTTCCTGGCGAGTTGAATCAGGTATTTATGAATATTTTAATTAATGCGATCGATGCTTTGGAAGAACGGGACAAGCAGCGTTCTATCGAGGAGTGCGATCGACATCCAAGCACGATCGCTATTCGCAGTTATCAGGCTGGTGCCGGCTTCGTAGCAGTATCGATTGCGGACAACGGGGGGGGGATGCCGGAGTCAGTGCGATCGAGGCTGTTTGACCCGTTTTTCACGACTAAACCTGTGGGCAAGGGCACGGGTTTGGGATTGTCGATTTCTCACTCAATTATCGTCGATCGGCACGGCGGCCGATTGAGCTGTATTTCGACACCGGGAGAGGGAGCGGAGTTTTTGATTGAAATTCCAGTGCGGCCGAATTTAGCTGGTAGAAATTCAAATTTGGGGCAATAAATTAGCAATTGGTAATTGGAAATTGGGAAACGGAAATGGGTAATATCTCACATCTTGCACTATTCTCAAGAACAGGCAAGATGCCTGTTCCACAAGAAAATTCACTCTTTGTGGAACAGGCATCGTGCCTGTTCCTAAAGAAGTAATTGAGAATGGTGCAACATCTCAGTAATATCAAATACCGTAGCATCGGAATTCTACCCTGAAAGCGAGCATTATCCTTGCTCCGGGTCACTGGCTCGCATCCTGCTCGCACTGCCAGAGGAAAATTATTATTCCAATGGAAAGGTCAACAATATGAATTCTGAATTATGAGTAAAAAATTTAAACACGATGTTACTAATTATAAATTACTAATTACCTTGAATTATTACATAAAAATCGGAGAAGATTCCGAGTTACTGCTGGCCTGACAAATGCGATTTTTGCCTTCGGTTTTGGCTTGAAAAAGGGCGCTGTCAGCGCTGCGAATTAGGGTGTGGGGAGATTCTTGGGGAGAAGGAATCGCTGTCGCAATGCCGCAACTGAGGGTAACGTAGGGGCCGATCGACGATCGCGCGTGGGGCAGTTTCAAGCTGGCGATGCCGTCGCAAATTTTCCGGGCGACAGCGTTTGCCCCTTCGGCGCTAGTGTTGGGCAGCACTAGGGCAAATTCTTCGCCACCGTAGCGGGCAGTCAAATCCCCAGCCCGCTTGGTGGCGCTGGCGATCGCCCCGGCAACTTGGCGCAAACAATCGTCCCCGCCGAGGTGCCCATAAAACTCGTTGTAAAGTTTAAAAAAGTCGATGTCCAACATAATTAAAGACAGCGACAGTTTCTCTCTTGCCAATCTGCGCCACTCTAAGTTCAAAACCCGATCGAACTGGCGGCGATTGGCAATGCCAGTCAGTCCGTCAGTAGTTGCCAGTTGCTGCAATTTTTGATTGGCTATTGCTAGCTTGCGGTAAAGTTGAGATTGTTCGATCGCGATCGCCACTTGATTTGCCAAGTGCTGTAAAAAATCTATTTCCCACTGCTGCCATTCCCTGACACCGCTGCAATTGTATGCTGTCAACATTCCCCACAAACTATTGCCATTTTCTGCGATCGAATCCGGCAAATTTTTATCCTGCGCCTGCGGGTTGCCACTCGCCTGCTGCCAGATATAATTTTCTGCTGCATCTTGATTTTTCTCGACTTCCCAAACAGTGGCTTCTTGTGTTTCTTTTGCCGTTTCCCAGTCGCCTGATTGCCAAATTGGCACGCTGATAACTGCTGCAATTTCACAATCTGCCAGCAATTCTTTGCAACTGCCAGCCAAGGGGGCAGTATTGACATCTGCTATTGCTTGTACCGACTGGGATTCGACTAAAACAAAGCATGACACCGCTAAAGCAGCGCTAATATTTTGGTTTTCAATATAACCTTCTGGCAAACCGTCACCGGCGACGATCGCACCTTTTTGCTCTTCCCCGTCCAATTGAGACACCCAATCCTGACAGCGATAAATTAAAACGCGGTCTGTTTGGAGAAATTGGCGCACTTCTGCAACGGTACTTTGGAGAATGCTTGCCGGATCTATTGACGATCGAATATGTTCGATCATTTTGCCCAACAGCCGCTCTCGAAGAGCCTGCTGCCGCAATTGTTCTTCGATTTGCTGGCGTTCGATCGCGTAATGGATTGCCCGCACCAGCAGAGTTCTGTGAAATCTTCCCTTTACCAAACAATCTTGAGCGCCCCAGCGCAATACCGACCGGGCTATATTTTCATCGCTGATATCTGTCAGCACCACAATTGGCAATGTGGGCCATCGCCCTTTCAAAACTGCGATCGCCTCGCTTCCCCTCAAGCTATCTGACACTGACAAATCTAATAGTACGGCGTCAAACTTATCTACTTCCAGACGCCCAACTCCTATCTCCAGAGACTTAACAGTTTGGAGAAGAAATAGAGAATCGCTGAATGACCCTAGAAGGTCTTCGATCATTGTCGGCTCTCCGAGGTCATCCTCAACCAACAAAATTTTCAGACAGTGGTTACGTGTTAACACAACTATAGCGTTCGGAGCGGGTCGAAGGCAACTTTTTTGTTTTGAGAGCGATACTTGCTTGCGATCGGCAAATATTTCGGCTTATCAAATTCACTATACACTCAAACTATCCATTTAACCCTCAATTAAAGTTTACATATCCGGCGGTAGTGAAACGATTTCAAACCAATACTCACATAAAGTCTTCATTACTTCAAGCAATCCTTCAAAAGTGACTGGTTTGGATATGAAAGAATTGGCTCCCAATCGGTAACAAAGCAAGATATCTCCTCGGCGGTGGGAAGTTGTGAGCATTACAACCGGAATTTGTTGCAAATGAGGGTCCGATCTAATCAAAATTAGTGTTTCTCGTCCGTCCAGCCTCGGCATATTCAGATCCAAAAGTATCAAGTCTGGCTGGTGCCAATTGCTGCTACCAAGATATTGACCACGACGGTACAAGTAGTCTAGCACTTGTTCTCCATTTTCCACAAATTCGCTCGTAATTGCTAATGGAACTTCTCGCAGTGCTTCCTCCATCAAAAAGCGCGTATCCTCGTCATCGTTTGCTATTAAAAGAGTAAATTTTTTCTTATAATTCACCGCTTTGCCTCACTACGAACATCTTTTGTGAGGTTTCTGGACGAGCCGTCTCTGAGTAGCTGCAAAGCATCTCTTGCCATCATCCGGTAAATCTGGCTAACAACACTGACATTGTGTTGCACCAATTTACCGTTTTTCTCCATTTGCAAAGGTTTGCGAATCATGCTTGTTTCACTTGGCAGTCTGTCCGAGAACCGGCAAACTGCAAACACATCACAAATCCTTCTGGGCGAACTACTAGGGAAACTATCGCATCCCAAAGCAAGATGCTCTGGATACAGTTGAAAAAAATTAACAAGTCTTGCGCGCACCGCTGATTTATAAGTTGTATAAGGATAGAGCTAATAGATTCATATTGATAGATTTTTAGCTCGATGTCATCAGTGAATATGCTACACTTTATAAACATTTTTGTAAAGATGACATAAAGATATTTAAAGCTTAAGTAAAGGATGGGTAACAATCAAGCCATTTGGTGACAAGCCCCCGGATTTACAGCGGGTTCCAGATTTATAAAATACGCCCCAGAAACCGGGTTGCTTTAGAGTTATCGCATCATTAATAATTCTGTTCAATAAAGCCGGTTTCTCGCGCTCTACATCTACATGGAATATGCTGTATCAGTGAGGTCGCTTTCTTCAAATCTAAAATCTAAAATCTAAAATCTAAAATCGATTGACTGCTTCAGGCGGGCTACTGACTTCACTTTGGTATAGGAATAGAAAAATAAAAAGTCGAGCCTCGATGGGGTTCTGATTCTACCCACAGGCTGCCGCCGTGCCGATCGACTATTCTTTGACAAATAGCTAAACCGATACCAGTTCCCGAATACTGTTTTTGGGTGTGCAAGCGCTGAAAAATCTGAAAAATTCGCGGATGGTACTGTGACGCAATCCCAATACCATTATCCTGCACTGAAAACACCCAGCTATCCCCCTGACGCAAAGCGTCCACCTGCACCACCGGCGCTTCACTGCTGCGGTACTTAATGGCGTTACCAATTAAATTTTGAAACAGTTGCAGCAGTTGAAAACTGTCACCTTTTACCCTTGGCAAGTTCGCCCTAGTAACTGAAGCTTGATTCTCACGGATGGCCAAATGCAAATTAGCACAAGCATCCTCAAAAACCCGATTGCAATCTATCATCTCAAAAGGTTTCTGACTGCGACCTACCCGCGAATACTCCAGCAAGTCATCAATCAGCGCCTGCATCCGCTCGCAAGAATTAACAATATTGCGGATAAATTTATTCCCTTGGGCATCAAGTTGGTTGGAAAAGCGTTTTTCTAAGAGTTGAGCGTAGCCGGCAATCGTGCTCAAAGGCGCTTGCAAATCGTGAGAAGCCACGTAAGCAAACTGTTCTAGTTCGGCATTAGAACGAGTTAATTCTTGAGCGTAGCGGGTTTGAGTGTCTAAACTCTCTTGCAGCAATTCTTGTACCAGCTTGCGTTCGGAAATATCCTCGATCGCACAAATCAAATACTGCAGCGTCCCCTTGACATCGCGCATTGCCGAAACAGTAACATTTGCCCAGCGCACTTCCTGATCTTTGCATAGCAAACGCTTTTCCACAGAAAAAGTTTGAATCTTCCCGGATAACAGTGAGCGCAGGTATTCTCTGTCCGCTTCTCTGTCATCTGGGTGAGTAATTGCCTCCCAATTTTGCTGTAACAATTCGGATTGTGCATAGCGGACAATTTGACAAAAGCCGGGATTTACCCGTATAAATTTACCGCAAAGCGCGGTTTTAGCTATGCCGACTGCCGCTTGCTCGAATATCGCGCGGAAGCGTTCTTCGCTGTCTCGTAGGGCAATTTCTGCTCGTTTGCGCTCGGTAATGTTACGAAATGTTATTGCCAGACCATCGTTTAATTTCACAGCCACAATGTGCAGCCAAACAATTGTATCTCGCTCCTGTTCGTAATAAAATTCTTGGTCTACAGTTTCTCCTGTTTCTACTACAGAAACATACAAATCAAATAACCCGTTATTGCTAACTTTGGAAACTTTCGCTAACAAATTCTTGCCAACTATGTCATTTAATAGCAGACCATAAAATTTTTCAGCGGCAGGGTTGATCAAGAGCCACTGGAAATCTACAATATTTCCCTCACTGTTGCGGACAGCAGAATAAGCCACCACACAGTCTAATGAACTATTTAATATGCTAGAAAGCAGCGACTGTGACTGTTGCAGTTGATAATTTTGTTCTTTTAATTGCTGTTGCAGTTTTTGCAAGCGGACTTGCTTGTCGATGCGTGCTAAAACTTCTTCTACTTGAAATGGTTTAGTAATATAGTCAGCGCCTCCTACTCGAAAAGCTTGTAACTTATCGTTCATTTCATCTAATACGCTTAAAAATATCACCGGAATTTGTTCGGTTTCCGGTGTCGCTTTCAGTCTCCGACAAACTTCATAACCGTTCATTTCCGGCATTCTAATGTCGAGTAAAATTAAATCCGGGCAATGGCTGATCGCAACATTCAACGCCAGTGGACCGCAAATAGCTCGGTAAACTTGATACCCCTGGGATGTTAGCAGTTTGGATAAGAACCGCAGATTGCTTGGTTGGTCATCAACCACCAATACTTTAATTTCGCTATTATCCATTTATTTTAAACTCGATTGAGTTAAATCCATTATCTTGTCGAGTCGGTAATCGGCAAGCAAATCTTTTAAAGCCTCAGCTAAAGTTGGATGACTTTCCCAGATACGATCGACAAGTTGAATCGCCAGCTCTTCATTAACATCATTAGCTGCGTCGTAGAGTTCCTGCACCCAGCTTTGAGGCATCTGAGCCAGTAGCCCTCCGAAAAATGAATCGGGTTTTTCGTTCACACAATAACGCCGTAAAGCCCCGACTGGGAGCCGGGGCAACTCTTGATAAAGATAGCGCACTCCCAAGTAGCAAGCCATCTTATCAAAGAGGATTTGTTCTTGAAAAGGTTTTCGCACAAAATCGTCGCAACCTGCGGCGATAATTTCGCCTTTTTTTTCCTCAAAAGTGCTAGCAGTCAGAGCAATAATTACAGTTCGCCACTGAGTTGGTTTCTCTTTCGCTCTAATTTGCCGGACAGCTTCAAAACCGTCCATTACTGGCATTCGCGTATCCAGCCAAATTAAATGAGGCTGCCAACTTTCCCAAAGTTCAACCGCTTGGTAGCCATTTTCCGCTTCTCGGACTTCAAAACCAATTGGTTGCAACATTTTAACCAGCAGCAGCCGATTTTCTTGATTATCGTCAACTGCTAAAATCCGATAAACCGGTTGATCTGCTTCTAGTCCGATCACCCGCTGCAATGTCGCCACCGTTATTTCAGACGAAATAGCGGCAAATACTCGGATATTAAATTTAAAACTGCTTCCCTCACCTAAAACACTTTTTACCCAAATATCCCCACCCATTATCTGCACGTATTTTTTAGTAATTGTCAAACCCAAGCCCGTACCATCAGCCGCTTTTCTCCCCGCTTGTGTTTGCACGAAAGCATCAAATAAAGTATCAATTTCTGCTGTTGCTATGCCAATTCCTGTGTCTTCAACTTCAAACAAAATTAACAAGGGTTCGACTGAGGGAGAGTTATGATGACTTGCCGATTCTCCAGGCGGTGGCTGGTTGCTTTCCACGCTCACGCGCAGCCAAATACGGCCCCCGTCGTGAGTAAATTTCATGGCATTTCCCAGCAGGTTAATTAAGCAGACGCGCAGCTTTTTTTCGTCAGTTTTTATATATTGGGGAACATTCACCTCCACGGAAAATCTCAGTTGCAATTGTTTGGTTTCAGCTTTTATTTGAAACATTTCTTCGAGAGTATCGAGGAGTTGATAAAGGTCAAAGCTGCGTTCATCTAAGCCAATTATCCCTGCTTCTATTTTCGACAAGTCTAAAACATCGTTAATTAGTTCCAGCAGATGTTGACCGCTGCGGTTAATAATTCGGAGATTTTCGAGATTTTCGTGGCTGAGCAAAGAGTCGCGGCTCATGACTTGGGTAAAACCCAGGATGGCGTTCAGGGGAGTCCGCAATTCGTGGCTCATGTTGGCAACGAATTGACTTTTGGCGAGCGATGCAGCGGCCGCTGCTTCTTCGGCCTTTTTGCGTTCTATTATTTCTTCTTGCAGTTCTTTATTGCGATTGAGCAATTGTTTTTTCAGTCTCTGGATAGTCAGTTGGTGCTCGATTCGCGCTAAAACTTCTGCTACATGAAACGGTTTTGTGACATAATCTACTCCTCCAACTTGAAAGGCGGTTAGTTTGTCCAATACTTCATCTAAAGCGCTGATAAAAATAACGGGAATTTCTGATGTTTTAGGATCTTCCTTGAGCTGTGTGCAGACTTCGTAGCCGTCCATTTCCGGCATTTTGATGTCGAGCAAAATTAAATCGGGAGAACCTGAGCGCGCGGCTCTGATTGCCATTTTGCCGTTAATTACGCCGCGGACTTTGTAGCCCCGATCGGCCAGCGTTGCTGATAAAACTTGCAAATTTTCTGGAGTATCGTCAACAATTAATATGTTGCCTTTATTTTCTTCTATTTGATTTTGGGTCATCGATCGCTATTTTTTGTTAATTTAAGAATTGTTGAAATTATGAAAACTGGTTAAATGCTAATTATAGCACTTTCTCCTCAATCAACTCCTTTTATATTTACAGAACTTATCCTAGTGAAGTTTTGAGATATGAGATTTGAGATTCAAGAATTGAGAATGACTGATGATTACCAGGGTGTGGAGCTTGGCTACAAGTAAATTAGCCGATCGCCCGCAGGCGAGTTTACAAATAGGCGATCGACCTACATCATCCATAATCCTGAACCTGCCCCTATCCTTTCTTTTTTCATCCTTCAACAATTTCTAAACTCCTCAATCAAATCGATAATCCGATCGCACCGGAAGTTATTCGCCAAATCGGCGATCGCGCTGCGGAAACTCGCATTAATAGGAGGAATCGACAACAGCCGAAAAATCTCCTCGTTATCAACCGCATCCGCCGCAGAATACAATTCATCAACCCATTCAGCAGGCATACCTTCCAAAAATGAAGTATTGAGCGTAAAAGCCAAATCAGCCGTTTCAGTTGCCGTGGAAACCTCGGCGGACACCGCAGCATCAGAACTTAGCGAAGCTTCTCGATCATAAACATAGCGAACTCCCAGATACTTAGCCATCTTTTCCAAAATCACTTGCTCCCGAAAAGGCTTCGCTACAAAATCATCGCAACCAGCAGACAAAATCAGCGATCGCTCCTCATCAAAAGCACTTGCAGTCAGAGCAATAATCACCGTTGCTTGACCTTTCAAATGTGCTTTAATCTGTTTAGTAGCTTCGTAACCGTCCATCACCGGCATCCGCATATCCATCCAAATCAAATGAGGTTCCCAACTCGACCACATTTCCACAGCTTGAACGCCATTTTCAGCGTCCCGCACCGCAAAGCCAAGGGATGTAAGCATTCTGACCAACAGCAAGCGGCTTTCGAGGCGATCGTCAACAGCTAAAATCCGGTATTCTGGCTGTCCGGGTTCGAGACCCACCACTCGGCGAGCTGTTTGAGCTACCTGAATTTCCACTGCATTAGGGAGCGAAACTTTAACATCAAATCTAAAAATACTGCCGCGCCCGAGGGTGCTTGTTACCGTCATCTTCCCTCCCATTAACTGAACGAACTGCTTGCTGATGGGCAAGCCTAAACCGGTTCCTTCTTGAGCTTTTTTCCCGCTTTCTGTTTGCGCGAAAGGTTTAAACAAATTCTCCATTTCTTCCGCAGAAATTCCTGAACCCGTGTCTTCCACTTCAAATAGCAAAGAGCAATTATTACTTGGCGAAGCCTGTGGGTTATTTTTATTTTTTATCACCTCATGTTTGAGTCTCAAATTAACACCACCTTCCACCGTAAATTTAATAGCATTTCCGACGACATTTATCAATACTTGTCGCAACTTACTTTCGTCACTTTCTATATATTGAGGGAGAGCGTGGTGGCAATCAAAAATTAACTGCAACCCTTTTTTTTCGGCTTGCAGTTTCAGCATATTTTCCGTATTTTTTAGCATTTTGTGCAAGTCGAAGGTGCTGTTATTAAGTGTCACCAGCCCGACTTCAATTTTTGACATTTGGAGAATATTGTTGATCAGAACGAGTAAATGTTCTCCGCTCTGGGTAATAATTCCTAAGTATTGCTGTTGGTCGGCACCGAGGTCTGGGTCGCGGGCTAGCAGTTGGCTGAAACCGAGAATTGCGTTGAGGGGAGTTCGCAACTCGTGGCTCATATTCGAGAGAAATTCGCTTTTTGCCCTGTTCGCTCTGTCGGCTTCTTCTTTGGCTTTTTGCAGGGCTATTTCAGCTTGTTTGCGTTCGGTAATATCGCTAGCAGTTCCTGTGGTGCCGATGATGTTTCCTTCAGCGTCCATGCGCGCGATCGCCTTGGTATTTACATCAATCTTTCTGCCGTCTTTTCCTACTACTATATTTTCGTACTGAAACACAGTTTTTCCTGTCAGCAAGCGCTGCTGAAGTTCCCATTTCCAGTCTATTTCTCCTGGTGCCAAGAAATCGCTAAAAGTACAGCCTAGCATTTCTTCAGGCTCATAACCGTAGATTTGTTTAACTGCTTGGTTCACAAAAGTAATGTGTCCTTCTGCATTGCAAGACCAGATAATATCTTGGGAAGTTTCAACTAAATGACGGTATTTTTCTTCGCTCTCTGCAAGGGCTATTTCTGCCAGCTTGCGTGGAGTAATGTCCATCAAAGTTGTGAAGAGTTTTGTCACTTTACCTTGTTGGTTGACAACTACTTCTCCTCTGGATTCGATGTAGCGGATGAAGCCTGCTTCACTTATTTGTGACGGGGAATTATCCGCAGCAATTTTCGCTTCCGGTCGCAGAATTCGATATTCCAAACTGTAAGATTGACCGCTAGCAATAGCAGTGTCGATCGTTGTTTGCCACTTTTGTCGATCGTCGGGATGCACGTATTGCGAAAACTCAGTTAATGTTGGCGCAGCTTGGGTTGGATCGAGTCCAAAAATCCGAGATAATTCCTCAGACCAAGTAGTTGTGTTGGCAGAGAAATCGCATTCCCAATTACCGACACGGGCGATTCTTTGGGCTGCTGCTAAAGAAGCCGCTACAGCTCGGAGTTTTTCTTCGGCTAATTTGCGATCGCTAATATCTTGAATCACAGAAATCACGCAGGTTTCGCCATGAATCTCAATGATTTCTGCTGACAGCAGCCCGGTTCTGAGTTCCCCGGTTTTAGTGCGAAAATCAAATTCGTAGTTGAGAATAATTTGTTTTTCATCTAACATTTTAAACAACTCGGTGCGGGCTTGTATATTTTCCCAAAGATTCAAATCAAGCGCCGTGCGATCGAGGATTTCTGCGGCTGAATAACCGATTGTCTGGCAAAAAGCCTCATTAATTTCTAAATAACGACCGTCATTAAGTCTGGTAATAGCAATCGGGTTGGGAGAAGAACGAAAAGCTTTAGCAAACTTTTCCTCAGACAAGCGCAGTTGTGCAGTCCTCTCCTCGACTAAAGTTTCCAATTCTTGATTTAGCTTTTGAAGTTGAGCATTTTGTGCCGCTAATTGCTTCTCCCTAAAATAGCTGTTAATCGCTTCTTTTACAGTCAACTTCAAATCTTCGGACTGCCAAGGCTTCGATATGTAGCGGTACAGTTTAGCATATTTAATAGTATTCGCCACTGCTTCTAGGTCGGCTTGCCCCGTCAGCATAATTTTGATAGTTTTTGGCGACATTCTGTGAATCTGCTTCAGCAATTCGTCCCCTTTGATATTCGGCATCAGATAGTCGGAAATCACTGCTACGATTTCGCAGCCCTCTGCCAGCAATTCCTCGATTAACTCTAAAGCATCTTCGCCGCCTTCAGCGGTTTCTAATAAGTTTTCTTCCCCTAGGGTTTTTTTTAACTCTATTTTCAAACTTTCAAGAATTATCGGTTCGTCATCCACACAAATAATCACAGGTTTATTGTTCATTGTTTGCCAAACCCGATTTTATAGTTTCTACTAATTCTTTGCGATCCCACGGCTTGTACAAACAGCGGTGCAAGTTTGCTTGCTCTTTCACCCGTGCTATTGCTACTTCGTCGGCTTGTCCGGTCAGCATAACTTTCACAATTGTAGGATATTTTTGGTGGACCAGAATCAAAAAATCATCTCCTTTAATCCCTGGCATTAACCAGTCAGATACTATGACCAAAATATCACTTTCCTCTTCTTCTTGAATTTCATCCATAATTTCCAGAGCTTCATCTGCATTTTCTGCTACTTCATAGAGGTAAGCATCCCCAAATTCTTTTTTAAGTTGAATTTTTAAACTATTTAATACCACAACTTCATCGTCAACGCACAGAATTACTGGTTTAGGCATAAAACTACTTTACTTCTATTAATTTCTAAAACTTGGGCTTTCTCCTCTTTTTTAAATTGCTCTCAAGGAATTTCGATGGGCAAGGATATAGTAAATTTTGTTTGACCAGGCACGCTTTCTACTTGCAGTTCACCTTGGTGTTTTTCGAGAATTTTTTGAACAATATCTAATCCCAAACCACTGCCTTCCCCTGGAGGTTTAGTTGTGAAAAACGGCTCAAAAATTCTCGGCATAATTTCTGGGGTAATGCCTGGACCACTGTCGGTAATACTGACTGATATTGCGTTCGCTTGGTGTTTGACATCAATTTTTAACACTCCTTTGTTGCCCATCGCTTGTAAAGCATTGTGAACCAAATTTGTCCAAACTTGATTGAGTTCATCAGGATAGCATAGCACAGAGGGCAAATTAGTACCATAGTTTCTGACTACTTCCACACCGTGTTTGATTTGGTAGTGGTAAAGCGTTAAAACAGTATCAATACCGTCGGTAATATTAGCAATTACTTTGGAACCAGACTGGTCGTAACGAGAGTAGCTTTTTAAAGCAAAAACGATTTTTGCTGCCCTATCTGTAGCAGTAGCAATATTTTTAGTGCTTTTTTGTACCGTAGCAAATTGGTAGGCAGTTTGTACAATATTTCGACTTTGGCTGTCTTTCAACAAAGGTAAAAAAGGTTCTACATTATTGCCGATGCCGATATCTAATAAAGTACAGGCAAGACTGGCGGCGTCGTCAATGTTTTCGGATTCTAATTGCCCCTGCAAAAGTTTCTTTAACTGACGTTTTTCTTTACTAGATAATGTATCTGTTTCTTGAGTAGACTGGTGTAGCAAAGCAAAGAAATCCTGTCGCCGATCCGGGGATAATTGTTGAAAAAATATCGGCAACTGCTGCAATTGTTCGGTCCAGAAGTCGGCAATGTTCTGCACAGAAGAGCGAATCGCCCCTAAAGGAGAATTGATTTCATGAGCAACTCCGGCAATTAACTGTCCGAGGGCTGCCATTTTTTCTGATTGAATGAGTTCTTTTTGAGTCCGCTTCAGTTCTTCTAAAGTATGAGATAATTCTGCATTTTTTTGGCACAGCGCTGACTCGGCTATTTTGCGGGCGTTGATGTTGCGGGCAACCCAAATAACTGCATCTTTTGAGAACAGAGAAATGCAGGCGGAAAACCAAATTTCGCGACCACAAACTGTTAAGCTGTAGTCAAAATTGAGAGTTTGTTGTGTTTCTAACACTTGCTGAACTAACACCCACCAATCATCCGGGTTGTCGTCGTCAAAAAAATGTTCTATGGTCAAGCTGACTATATCACAATCAGGCTCAGAAGCCGCTGCCACATTCGTTGGCAAAACTTCTATGTTCCGCTGACTGTCTAGCACGAGAACGATGTCGGTCATCGCTTCAAAAACGGCGCGGACTTTCCTTTCAGAAAAGTGCAATTTTTCTTCTAGCAATTTTCTCCCACTAATTTGTTGCTGCAATTCTTCGTTACTGGCTGCTAGTTGAACCGTGCGGTCGAGAACTCGCTGTTCGAGTTCGGTGTTGAGGCGGCGAACTTCAGCTTCAGCGGTGGCGCGGTCTTGTATTTCCTTTTTCAACTGACTGTTGGCATTAATTAATTCTAAAGTTCGCTGTTTGATTTGTTCTTCCAAATTATCATTTAAAGTTCGCAACTTTTCCTCGACTTCTGTTCTCCGCAACGCTTCTTTTTGCAAATCTTCGTTCATTTTGTTCAACTCCTGAATTTTGTCGGCAACTGTTTCCTGCAAAAGCTCGACATTTGCGTGCATTTCTACGGGATCTAAGGCCTGCAGCAGGCTAATTTCAGTCACAATTCCGGCTAAATATCCTTCCTCGTCCACCACCACCAAGCGCCGGATGCCGTGCTGCTGCATTAACTGGTGAGCCTGCCACAAGGTGGCTTTTACCTGCAACGGTATCAGCGGGAAACTCATGGCGGCGGTGACGGGAGTACGTGCGAAATCTACTCCAGAAGCTTGGAATTTAACAATGTCGCGTTCTGTAATGATGCCCACAGGTTTCTGATTTTTGTTGTCGCTGTCAGTGCAAATGACTATGCAGCTTTTCCGCTGAGCTCTCATCTGTTTTGCGACTTCTAAAAGTGAGGCGCTGCTTGAGGTAACTATTAATTGTGTCGTCATAATTTCTTCGGCGCGCCACATTTTCAGCAAGTCGGCCGGTTTGAGGATTTGACGGATGCTTTCGCAGGTGATAGCGCCTAGCAAGTTGCCACCTTCGTCTGTGAGGGGTAAATGACGGATTCTTTTGGATCGCAATATGCTCAATACCTGGAAGATATTCCCCGCTTTATCGAGGTTCAGGGCGATCGGGTTTTCAGTCATCACCTCAGAAATTGCCACCCCTGCTAGCGGTATTTCGCTAGCAGTTATTTTCACCACATCGCGTTCTGTAAAAATTCCGAGCAATTGCTGCTCAAACGCGATTAAAATGCAACTGGCACTCGCCTGAGTCATGGCAGCAATTGCGACTTTCAAGGGTGTGTCTGGAGGTAGCACGGGTGGTTTGGGGTCGATCGCCTGTTCTAGCAATCTTTGGGTATCACAAACTGTTGTTGACATGGGCAAATCAAGGGGGATAGATGCAGGCGGAACCGGCACTTAATACCATTTTAGATTTCTGATTTTACAGTCGCGGCACGCTCAGCGCAATCGAGATTTGACATCGGTCTAGAGTTGTAATTTTAGTCCCGCATTGGTATGATTTTTAGTGCGATCGCGCTAAAGGGCGATCGGAATTAACACCATACACGTCCTTTGACCGATAACTGATGTTACTTCTATTTTACCCGAATGTTTTTCCACACTTTTTTTAATAATCTCCCGTCCCAACCCGCTGCCTTCGTTGGCGGGTTTGGTGGTAAAGAACCGATTAAATATTTGTGGCAAAATTCCCCAGTAATTCAGTTGCCACTGACGATCCGGCTCTGATTTTCTGCTGTCACCTCTACTTTTAAAAGTCGGCAATTCTCTATCGCTTGTCAACCATTGTGCATCATATTTATAGGAACTTGTTTGAGTTCGTCTGGCTCAGACAAGAATTTAGGCTGTGGAGATTGAGAATTTCTGACAATTTATACTCTGTACTTTAGCTATTTTACTCAAAAATTAATAGAGTTTTAATCGACCATTAATATAAACAATTATTTTTTGTATACAGTTAGAGCGAGAAGTTTTTGGAAAATTAAAAATTATTTTTGTGGCTCTCTATAGCAAATTCTCTTCTTGGGAAGCTGTTAATAAATGCCAGAGACTATCTGCCTGAATCAGCCATTTAAGCACCCTTTGATGAAATATTGGGTTGCAGTGCAAGTTTATGGATTCCTTCTGTTGAGCAAGCAGGTTACTAGATTCAGAAATCTCGCTTTTTATTTCTGTAAGTTCTTGCCCTACAAAATAGGAATATTGCGATTTTTGGCACAATAACCGACAACTTCCAGCTCAGCATTTTTGAGAGCACTTTAATAGCTTTCTCGGAACATTGGCCGGGTTTCCCTGAGATGAAACTTGCTGTGAGCGATACAAGCTGCTACTAAATATAGCACTTATCAGAAAGATGAGGTATAATGTAACTGACTTGAACAGAATGAAAAATATAAAACCCCAAAATGTAATGTTATGCAATCTAATTAAATGGAGCGGGAG
>NZ_JAUBUR010000050.1:0-33490 GCF_036705485.1 Microcoleus sp. AT9b-C3
AGTTAAGACTTAATTGGATTTGTCAATCAGTAATATTACTCAAAAAAACTGCTGTTTTAGGAGTGGAAAATTTACGACTTGAGAGGGAGTAGGTATAAGTATCACCCTCGGCACGATCGCACGATCGCCTAAATCTCAGTTTTGGGCGCCAAATCCGAGTAAATGTTGAGCATAATTGCTGATTGACAAATGCTTTTTTAGCTTAACTTGTTACCAATGGTTCTACTGTTTCTCGATCGCTGATTCCGAGTTTTTGTTTAATGATTAATGCCCCCAATGCCATCCGAAACGATTTGGCTGGGGCTCCCAGGGATGTGGGGAAGTTTTCAGCATATTCTGCTTCAAATTCTGACCACGGGATGACTTGGGTCATTTTTACCCAACGGTTGAGGGCTGACAATTTACATCAGGAAAGCTAGTTCAAAATCCAAGGGTTCGAGGGGAGCAAGATCAGCTTTTCTGTACACGATCGCAGGTTGTGATGCACGGGTTTTGACCTATTCTACCTGTTTATCTTGCACGCAGCACGATCGATCGTGCGCTCGGAGCGCCCAGATACGTGACATACGGGACTTATTCAGCAAGCCCTAAGTAACTGCCATTTTTCCAGAGGGGTTTGAGGGCGATGTCCTTGATTCAATCGGGGTTTTGACTCTTGTTGTCACCCTGTCAGGGTGCCAACAGCATAAAGGTGCAGAGATTAGGTAAAAACAACCCAACTCTGCACCGTTGAAATCACGGGCGATCGTGCTTTTGGGATGGGCGGACAGCAGAAGTGTGCGGCTCTGGTTTTGTTAGTAACAATAAAATAGGTCGATCGCTCTTTTGATTCGAGGGCGCTCTTTTGATTCGAGGGCACTCTTTTTCTTGGAGGGCGATCGCCCTTCCTTGTCCCCATCAATCTCCAAATAGCGATCGCGAAAACAATTAGACCGCGACGATCTTTGGTTTAGGTGAAAACAATATTTTACTGTTAGTTCTTCCCAAAACCTTTGCCACGATTGGTTGAAGGCATACAAAGACAGTTTTCGAGTTGCGATCGCAAAGTCTCGGTATCCAAACCCTGACCAATGAGAACAAGCTGATTTTTGCGATCACCTTTCCACTCGTCGTCATCCATCGAAAATCGCTTCCCGCTCAAGTGAAAAATATGCCGTTTGGGACTTTCTTCAAACCACATAATCCCTTTGGCGCGAAATACATTTGTTGGCAGTTGTTTGTCTAAGAAATATTGAAATTTTCTCAGAGAAAATGGCTTGTCGCTCTGGAAAGAAATTGAGGTAAATCCGTCATTTTCTAAATGGTGGGAGTGGTCATGACCGTGATGGTCGTGATGGCTGTGGTCGTGATGGTCGTGATGTTCGTGATGTTCGTGGTCGTGGTGGTCGTGGTGGTCGTGATGGTCGTGATGTTCGTGATGTTCGTGGTCGTGACTGCTAGGAGTTTTTTCAGATTGGAAATATTTGTCAGATTCAAACAATCCCACGCTGAGGACTAGCGGTAGGGGAACTTCCGATTTTACGGTTCGCAGAATTCGAGCACCTTCCTTGACATCCCGAATCTTAACTTCTAACAAATCTAAATCTGCTTCTTCGACCAAATCAGTTTTGTTGAGGATAATTATATCGCCGTAAGCTATTTGACTGTAAGCTGCTTGAGAGTTGAACAAATCTAAGCTGTAGTTGGCTGCGTCTACTACTGTCACTATCGAATCGAGACGAGTCAGATCGCGCAGTTCTGTGCCTAAAAAAGTCATTGCTACTGGCAGCGGGTCGGCGAGTCCGGTTGTTTCGACTACCAGATAATCGAGATTTTCTTGACGTTCTAAAACTTTGTAAACTGCATTAACTAAATCTTCATTAATTGTGCAGCAGATGCAGCCGTTGTTCAGCTCAACCATGTTGTCGTCGGTAGTGACAATCAGTTCGTTGTCGATACCGATTTCGCCAAATTCATTGACCAAAACTGCTGTTTTCAAACCTTGCTGATTGGTCAGGATATGGTTGAGCAGGGTGGTTTTGCCACTGCCGAGAAATCCTGTAATGATTGTAACGGGCAATCCGTGTTTGGGAGCGTCCATCGCCAGTTCTGTATCGGACTGAGTTTTAGATTGCATAGCTTGACTGTCAAATAATGTCGATCGCATTTTCTTTGTGGTTCTTATTGTATCTTAATTAGGACAAGGCCTCGTAAACCCAGTTTCTCGAAGAAATGTTGGGTTCGGTGGCATGGTATCTACGCATCAACCGGCAATCAGCCCGAGAGTGTAAAATAAGTGCGCCGCTAATTATCGGCAATTGCTAACGCTGTCGATCGCACTTTTTTATTTTTTTGATATTTTTTTTTTCGGAGTACCTGTGGCTGTTTGCCTGCAACCAATTTTCCCGGTAAATTCAGAAGCGACAAATTGGGGATATACTCAAGCTGAGTTGGCTCGGCCAATTCCGGCTACTCTATAGCAATCTTCGCATCATTTGTAAATTTCTTACTCCCTCAGAGCGGGTTGGGGGGGTAAAAAAATTACAAATGATGCAAGGATTCCTATATAATATCGCTCTTTTATCACTCTAAACACAGTAAAATACGCAAGCAGGGTTCAGTTGACAGTTGACAGTTGACCGCGGGGCGACCTCTACCTGAAAGCCCGAGGATTGGACTAATGAATAGTCTGATTTTAATTTCTCCCGCTCATGCTTGGGGCTTGAAACCAATTCTTTCTGGTAAAAGTCCTTTGAGCCATAGGACTGGGAAAGAAATTCATCACAGAAATCAGCCGAGGAAATCCCAAAGATAATTGCGGAACTGGAAATATCTTCAACCAGCGTTGGAGGAAATTGAAGTAGATAAATGGTTGGCTAATTAAGCGGAGATTATTGAGGAAATTTTTCTTTCCATTGGAGACATCCCAATTTCGAGTATTTTAGGCTATTAGACTCCTCTCAGAGTGACACAAGAGCGATAGTTGTTAACAGGGGTGTTGGCAAAAGAGGTCGGAGCGGGGGCATCACAGTTGATTCTTTTGCTCCAGAACCTACAAATACTCACTTGTTGCTAGAGGCTAAAGTAGTTCAATACCTTAACCATTATAATTAAGGTATCTCTAACTGTGATATCTGTCCATGCCCTAGCCCGATGTATTTATTACGTTTGGCGTCACTCAAGAAGAAAAATAATTATTAAAGAAAATTGCGAGTCCGAAGTGAGCAATCAAACCAGTTGTGCTAAGAACTTTGATTAGGGGACTGAGGCGTAAACTTAAAAGGACTGACCCTAAAGGGTCAGCCGATTCCTCCCACGACTAGAAGCCCAGGGCTTTCTATGGGATTTTCTATAAGCGGTAGTCTTCGATTGTAATCGGGTTGAGAGATTTTTGGTGGAGTGCGATCGCCTTGAAATTTGAGCCAGAACGATCGCCAGATTTACTAAAAAACTCGGCTAACAGATCCGAGCCGATCGCAGCCTCCGGGCCACTCCACCAATCAACGGAACATCAACCAACTCAGCGATTGTTGCACTTCCGCGAACAAGAGAAAACCACTGGCAACTTGCTAATGCGACTGCTTGTTGAAGGTACGACATTAATTGTTAGCGTCGGTGTCTAGCCAGGAATTTAAGCGCATTGAAAGACCCTACCCAGGTGGATTGAACATCAAGCTAGCAATTCCTCAAAGTCTATTTTCTAGAGAAGCTACAGCGGTTCTCAAGTGTGGTGAGGTATGCCCTATGCCCACGGAGGCCTATGCCCTATGCCCAGTCGTACCTCATCTTTCGCTCGAAAGGCTATACACCATGTCTCTGCCAAACTCATCCTTGAATCTATTTAAACTTAAGCGCAAACTTTCCCTGCGATCACTCTTGATAGTCCCGTTTGTAGTACAAATCTTCGTAGCAGTTGGGCTAACGGGATATATTTCCCTGCGGAATGGACAGAAGGCAGTCAATGATGTTGCCAGTCAATTACGACAAGAGATGAGCGATCGCCTCAATCTGCAAGTTCTAAACTATTTGGAAAAACCTTATGTTGCTGGACAAGTGATCGTAGTTGCGGCCCAAGAGGGTCAGCTTGATTTAACAGATTTCACCAAACTGGAACGAACGTTGTGGCGGTTAGTCAGCCAAAATACCCTCGAAGACGTGCAAATTGGTTTAGAGGACGGCACGAATATTGCCCTAGATACAACAATCAATGACGGCATCGTTTCTCGCCTCAGTGACAAAGCGCGTCTACCTCAACGCCAATTCTACAAACTTGACGATCGAGGTCAACGGATCGCACTGCTGAAAACTCAGGCAGAGTTTGACCCCCGGACTCGACCCTGGTATCAAGTTGTACAGGAAACTGGAAAATCAGCTTGGACATCTGTGCCCTACGTCAGCAGTTCGTATAAATCGGCTACGCTGGCTCTATCCCAACCGATTTACAATCGCGATGGAACGTTACTAGGGGTGGAAAAAAGTACCTTTCGGCTGGACAAGATTCATCGTTTTCTGAGTGAGTTGAAGGTGGGTCAAACGGGACAAACGTTTATCGTAGATCGATCGGGCAATCTGATTGCCAGTTCAACGATCAAACAGCCTTACATTCTGGATCTTAAAAATGAGGAGTTGCAACAAATTCCTGCAGTCAAGTCTGAAAGTTCTGTAATTCGTGCGACAGCGCAAGCCATCGTCGATCGATTTGGCAACTTCAACGGTATTGCACAGAATCAACAGCTTGATTTTATGCTGGCAAACCAACGGCAGTTCGTGCAGGTTTCCACCATTCGAGACGAACGAGGTATTGATTGGTTCAGCGTCGTTGTGGTGCCTGAATCAGACTTCATGGCACAAATCAATGCCAATACGCGTACCACAATTTTGCTGTGTCTAGGGGCTTTGGTAGTGACGACTATACTGGGTCTTTTTACTTCGCGTTGGATTACCAAACCGATTTTGCAGCTACAAAAAGCCAGTCAGGGGATTAGTTCGGGACATTTGGATCAAACTCTTCAGGTGCAAGGTATTAGTGAATTAGAATCGCTGGCAGATTCCTTTAATCAGATGGCGGGTCAACTCAAAACCTCCTTTATCGAACTCGAAAGCCGGGTTGAGGAACGCACCGCAGAACTGCAAGAAGCAAAACTGGTAGCCGATGGCGCGAACCAAGCAAAAAGCGAATTTCTCGCCAACATGAGCCACGAACTCCGCACTCCCCTCAACGGTATTTTGGGCTATGCTCAAATCCTCAATCGCAGCAGCGCATTGCCAGCAAAAGAACGTCATGGGGTAGAGGTCATTTACCAGTGCGGTTCTCATTTGCTGACGCTGATTAACGATGTGTTGGACTTGTCCAAAATTGAAGCCGGCAAACTAGAGCTCGCACCTAAAGCGATTCACTTTCCCTCATTCCTCCAAGGTGTGGCTGAAATCTGCCGCATTCGTGCCGACCAAAAAAACATTGACTTCGTTTACCATCCCGATCCACAGTTGCCTGAAGGGATTTTTGCCGATGAAAAACGGCTGCGTCAGGTATTACTCAACTTGGTGGGAAATGCGATTAAATTCACCGACAAAGGTTCTGTCACGCTCAAGGTTGCTGTAGTTGAGAATCCTCCCAATCCGTCCACTCGCTCTTTCAAATTTCAAGTTGAAGATACGGGCGTAGGAATTGCGCCCGATCACTTGGATAAAATTTTTCAGGCTTTTGAACAAGTGGGCGATCGCCAGCGCCAAGCCGAGGGCACGGGTTTAGGACTCGCCATCAGCCAAAGGATTGTCCAACTTATGAACGGACAAATCCAAGTTAAAAGCCAACCCGGAGTCGGCAGTGACTTCTTTTTTGAGGTGGAACTGGCGATCGCCACCGATTGGGTACAGCAAAACTCCTTCACAACTGGAAAACAAATTATTGGGTACGAAGGACAACGCCGCAGCATTCTGGTGGTAGACGATCGCTGGGAAAACCGAGGCGTTCTCGTCAACTTGTTAGAGCCGCTCGGATTCCAACTGAGTGAGGCAGAAAATGGACAAGAAGGATTGGAAAAAATACGACAGTCTCAACCTGACTTAGTGATTACAGACTTGGCAATGCCAGTCATGGATGGCTTTGAACTGCTCAAACAAATTCGGAGTGCAAAGGATTTGCAACACCAGAAGATCGTTGTCTCTTCTGCATCAGTGGCACAAGCCTATCGACAGATGAGTTTAGATGCAGGGGGAAATGATTTCCTGGCAAAGCCAGTAGAAGTCAGTGAATTATTTAACCTCTTAGCCACTCATTTGGAATTAAAGTGGAAATATGAAATTACAGCCTCAAACGACTCGGGTTCATCCACTCCAAAGACTCCATTAGAGAACCCAGAAGGGCTGATTATTCCTTCCGCAGGAGAGTTAAATACGTTACTAGAAATGGCACATAAAGGCAACTTAAAACGGCTCCGAGAACACACAGAACATATTGCTCACTCTAACCCTCGCTACGCTGATTTTGCCTCACAAATTATTCAGCTTGCTAAGCAATTTAAAGACGAAGAGATTGAAGAATTGCTAAAAAAACACCTTACAGAGAAAAAAGCAGATGTGTAGTCCTGAATTAATTCTGGTGGTGGATGATACCCCTGCCAACTTAGAAGTGGTTTGTGAAACCTTAAGTGATGCGGGGTACGAAGTAGCAACCGCAATCAATGGCGAGCGCGCTCTTAAGAGAGTCCAAGCTTATCCTCCCGATCTGATCTTGCTCGACGTTCAAATGCCCGGAATTGACGGCTTTGAAACCTGCAAACGTCTGAAGGAAGATCCGAAAACAGCCAGTATTCCCATCATTTTTATGACCGCTCTCTCCGATGCTGATAGTAAGGTGAAAGGATTTGTCGTGGGTGCTGTGGACTACATCACCAAACCATTTCAAGAACAAGAGGTGCTAGCACGGGTGAAAACTCATTTGCAGCTACGGAAGTTAACTAAAAATCTCGAACAGCGTGTAGCTGAACAAACGGCCGATCTAGAAACAGCATTCTCACAACTGCAACAGTCTCAGCTTCATTTAGTCCACACCGAAAAGATGTCTGCGTTGGGCAATCTAGTGGCGGGTGTCGCGCACGAGATTAATAACCCGCTTGGCTTTATTGCTGGCAATCTGAAACCAGCTCAGGACTATATTAAAGACCTCTTTAAACTAATTGAGTTATACCAAAAAGAACTCCCTGTTCCAAGTGCCTCACTACAGGAATTCGTGGAAGACATAGACTTGGAATACTTACAAGAGGATTTACCAAAGTTGATCGATTCGATGCAAGAAGGAGTCGATCGCATTCACACAATTAGCACCAGTTTAAGAACATTCTCGCGTTCGGATTGCGATCGCCCCCTTCCTTACAATATCCACGACGGCATTGACAGCACAATCTTGATCCTCAAGCATCGCCTCAAAGCCAACGAATCTCGCCCCGAAATTCAAGTCATCACAAACTATTGCGATCTCCCACAGGTAGAATGCTTTGCGGGACAGTTGAATCAGGTATTTATGAATGTGCTGGCAAATGCGATCGATGCCCTTGAGGAATCAAATCAAGGACGCACTTTTGCTCAGATCAAAGCTAACCCCAACCAGATTACTGTCAAGACGCAATTGTCGGAATCTCAGGCAGTAATCCGAATAGAGGATAATGGGACTGGCATTACGGATGCCGTTAAGCCAAAAATCTTTGAGCATTTGTTTACCACCAAAGGTGTGGGGCTAGGAACAGGGCTAGGATTGGCGATCGCTCGTCAAATCGTAGTCCAGAAACACTCTGGAACTCTAGAAGTCAACTCAACTTTAGGTCAAGGTACAGAGTTTGTGATTTCAATTCCGGTGAGGGCGATCGCTGTAAAAGACGTTCAGGCAACGATCTGCTTTGACGCAGCATAACAAATCATTGCTGCGGCAGCATAAAGATGATTGATATCGCCCCTTCAAACCATCCAAACTATTGATATAGTAGTACGCGGTGCAAAAAACGGTAAACCATGACAGCCACAAATCTCGTCAATAAATTTGAGTACAAACCCCTATATAAACCAAATCAATTAATTTGCGGAACGGGGCAAACAGCCATTGTCAGCGGGTGGACAGTAAAAAGTGCAATCGGCAAACATTTACAACCCAACGAATTTGCTGTCATCGGACAACTATACTCTCCTACTCGTGGCATCAACTTCTTAATTAGAAATTTGCTGTGCAATCCCCACGTCCGCTTTTTAGTAATTCTCAACGCTACCAAAGAAGACCGCAACTCGGGCGCGGCAGCGTGCTTGCTCGACTTTTTTCGCAACGGCTTTGAAGCAGGAAAAAGCGATACTGGTAGAGATTGCTGGCTAATTAAATCTTCAATATTTGGCTACATTGATATTGAAATAGCAGCAGAAGCCTTAGAACTATTACGTCATTCAATAGAATGGAAAGAGGCGAAAGATATAGCAGAAACAGTAACTATTGTCAAGTCTTTTGCCCAAAAAGAATCTGTTGAACCTTGGGGAGAAACCGTAACTTTTCCGTTAGTCGAAATCGTCCCGACTGTACTCCCCGGCCAGAAATACGGACACAGAATCGAAGGCAAAACTATCGCCGAAACTTGGGTAAAAATTATCCACCGAATTAAGACCACTGGCACCTTACGGCCGACTGGTTACGACGGACAATGGCAAGAATTAATCGACTTAATGGCAGTGATTACAGATGAACCTGCGGAGTTCTATTTTCCCGAACCGAATTACTTACCAATCGACCGTGATTTCCTCGAACAGTACAAACCGCAAATGCTGGAAGATGCCCCATATAACGAAGGCATTAAATATACCTACGCACAGCGGATGCGGTCATGGTTTGGACGAGATCAAATTGAAGAAGTGATTGCCAAACTAATTAAGGAAATTGATGCTGCAAGTGCTGTAATTAGTTTGTGGGATGCGGGCGGAAATGTTAACAGAAGACCTGACGGTTCATCCGACCACCAGCACAGTGGCAGTCCTTGTTTAAATCACATTTGGGTGCGAGTTGTGGACGGTGAAATATCGCTAACCGCAACTCTCCGCAGTAACGATATGTTTGCGGCTTGGCCGGCAAATGCAATGGGTTTGCGGGCTTTGCAGCAGCACATTCGAGATGAAATTGCGAGGCGTTCCGATTATAATTTGACGATGGGCCCGTTGGTAACGCTCAGTCAATCTGCTCACTTATATGACGATACCTTTGAAAATGCCGATCGACTAATTCAAACCCAATATGCTAAAATCTGCGAAGATCGAGACTTTTTCGATGCAGCAGGCAATTTTTTAGTTGAAGTAGCCGACAATCAGATAGTTGTCACGCAAACCACTCCGGGCAGCGGCGAAGTTGTCACCTGTTATTCGGGAAAAAACCCTCTCAAGTTAGTGCGAGAAATTTGTGCAGCTTCCCCGGCTATCAAAGGCGAGCATATTGGTTATTTGGGAATAGAATTGCAGAAGGCGGCTGAGTGTCTGAAAACGAGCAAGCAATACATCCAGGATAGACGATGAATTTAGAAGAAGAAAGACCGAGTTGGGACGAATACTTCTTAATGTTAGCAAAATTGGCGGCTACTCGATCGACTTGTCTGGCTTTTCCTGTAGGCGCGGTGATCACTAAAAACAGGCAAGTTTTAGCAACTGGTTACAACGGTTCGCCGTCAGGTTCAGCACACTGTACTACTCAAGGCTTCTGCTATCCTGGTTTGAGTAGTTGCGACGCCAGCAAAACTTTGCCATCAAGGGCGGTTCACGCTGAAGCAAATGCGATAGCCAAAGCTGCTAAACACGGTATATCTACTGCTGGGGCTAGTATTTATGTCACTTTAGAACCGTGTATCTATTGTTTGAAATTAGTCATTGCCGCTGGAATTCGAGAAGTGTTTTACGAAACGAGTTTTAACAGCGGAGAAAAAGCTGCTTTGAGAGATACTTTTATCAGTGAAGGTATTGTTGAGTTAAAACAAATTCAGCTATCTGAAGATACAGCAAAAAAAGCTGCTTTGTTTTTGTTGAATCCTACGTCGGTGGCCAAAAATTTAGTATAGGATGAATGCTCTCCCTGGTTGTGGCAGCCATAGGAAATAACAGTGCTGTGTTCCTATAAATGATATTTATTTGCTCGCCATTTGTAGGGATACGGCACTGCCGTATCCTAAATCCCGCGTGATACAAATGATATTTATTTGACGCTTTGTAAAGACACAGCACTGCCGTGTCCTTACAACAAATAGAGATGGCAATTAACCCAAAAACGGCATTACAAATTGTGAATACCGTGTAGTTCAATCAATCAAACTCATTCACCGCTTGCAAATAGTCGATCGCCGCATCTATCCTCGAAGAATACTTAAAAGCAAACTGATCGAACCAATATCCCTCATCGGAATTCTTATCCAACTTTTTCAGCCAAACCTGAGCTTGCCTAACTTTCTGTCTGTGCGTTTGTACATCCAACTGCGGCCCCGCGACTTTTTCTGCGGGTTGCGGTTGCAGTGAAACGACTTCCTGCGCTTTATTTTGGGCTTCGTGCTCAGCCTTAAGCGGTTCCAGTGCAGCCACTGCCTGAGCTTTATTTTGTAGTTCGTGCTCAGCCTTAAGCGGTTCCAGTGAAGCGACTTCCTGAGCTTTATTTTGCGATTCGTACTCAGCCTTAATTTGAGCTAAATCCTTATCCAAAGGACTAGCATACAAATTTATATCTGATGTTTTAAATGTTGCATTTGACGGCGCTTGTGCTGGCACCAGCGCCTGACTTTTCAACTCAGCAATTTTTTGAGATGCTTGATACTCTGCCTTAAGTTCACCTAACAGGCGCTCGATCGATTCCATAACTTAAACCCCCTAAAAAATGCTGCTGGGCTAACTGGCCCCAATATAATCACGGAAACTTCGCCCGCCTCCTTAATCAGTTATTGCATTCAGCAATACCTCTGTCAGGGTCATTCCTTCAATATCATCCATCGTGACAGTATCAACAATATCGAATTTAGCCCCGGCGCTTTGCAGTTCGTCATCCAATATCTTGAGAAACTTAGTAGCTTCCGGCGCATTCCCTACTTGAATGAAAGAAATCGCCAACTCTTCATCTCGATCGAGCTTCCGAGAAGCCTCTATAATCGTTTTCATCACTTCTTTGCGATCGTCCGGTTCCCCGTCCGTCACCACTAATATTGTTTCTCCATTTTGCTTGGTCTTACCGGATGCTTTGCGCTGAAAATAACTGTTCAGAGCGTCTTGCAGAACCGCAGCTAAATTCGTAGTTCCCGAAGGTTCGTTTTCTTGGAAAATTTGCACGACTTTAGCGGATGTTACGTTGTCGTAGCGCTTGAAGCGACCGGAAAACACATAAACTGTTATGCCATCAGGATCAAGTTCTTCGCATTTATTCGCCAATGCGATCGTCGATTCTTGCATGAGCGCCCACCGACTTTTACCGCCCATCTGGTCTTTTGTGTACATACTGCCGCTTTTGTCAATGATTATGGTATAATCGCGATTCTGAAGCATAAGATTTTTCCTGTTAATTAAGTTTTTCCCTAAAATATCAAAACCAGCGAGCAGAAGCTGTTGAGCTTTAGTTGCTCGCTGCGTTTTTTTAGTTGATTTGCGATCGCAAATAGCGGAATTTAAGCTGCAACTAAAGCATCTTTAAGTGGCTTCCAGCTAAAAGCTCGATCGCCCCCCATCTCCACTGCTATTTTAACTCGCGGTTCTAGCGTCGGCAAAACAGTCAAATACTCAATCTCCTGACTCGACAAAATCTGCCCTTCAATAATCCACAGCACCAGTCCTTTGGCTTTAGGTGGCAAATTGTCTAATTGAGTTTTCAACATGGGTGGCACGTAGTACGTATAACCCACAGCCCCTTCATTGCCAGTAGTTTTCTTGCCCAAATGTGGCGGTCGCACCCCGTGAACCCCTGTTAAATACATCGCCAAATCGCCCAAACCCCGCGCCGAAATCGTGTACCCACCGTAGCCCGCAGCCCTCAGCCTGCGGAGGTAGCGCCCCTCAAATCCTCCTTCTAAAGGAACGTACAGGGCCAGCGACCCCGACTTTTCCAAATCCCGAATCAGATCAGATCCCGTCGTAATCAGTCCCATAAATTTGTGTTTCCTGCTGTATCAAAATTTGGTCGATCGCTGCTTGCGAGCTGGAAATATTATAAATCCTAAAGTTGAGGCGAAAAATTCTCATCGCGGCCTTGACAAACGGCAAACACTTCATGTACTATTGTGAATTGTCGCCGTAAAGGATACTGAGTAGTTTGCTGCTCAAGTCCTGGCACAAACAAGCAAGACCGAGACAAAACTCGGAGATAGAGTCGGTAAAAAGCCGCGAATCTCAACCCTTGCAAGACTTCCACAAGCTCGCTCCCAAATTTAAAACTCAAATTTTAAACACCGAGGAAGGCTGTTGGTTGATAACAGTTAATTGCAGGAACACTGAAATAAATGTTTCTGCACAAGAGCAAGCGGATTGACGTAAATTTCGCAATCCGAAACCTCTTGCGTAAATAAAAGGAAAAAAATCCGTGTCTGTAGGCATTCTTGGCACTAAACTAGGCATGACTCAAGTGTTTGACGACCAAGGGAGAGCAATCCCTGTCACCGTCATACAAGCAGGGCCTTGTACAGTAACTCAAATCAAAACAAAACAAACTGACGGCTACGGTGCCGTTCAAGTTGGATACAACGAAGTCAAACCAAAGGCTCTCAACAAGCCAGAACTAGGACACCTTGCCAAGTCGGGGGCGAATCCACTGCGCCACTTGCAGGAATACCGATTGGAAGACACCAGTTCATTTGAATTAGGTCAACAACTAAAAGCAGATACCTTTACACCGGGACAAATAGTAGATGTCATCGGTACCAGCATCGGTAAAGGTTTTGCAGGTTTTCAAAAGCGCCACAACTTTAAACGAGGCCCGATGTCTCACGGTTCCAAGAACCACCGCGAGCCTGGATCGATCGGGCCTGGAACAACTCCCGGTCGCGTTTATCCTGGGAAAAGAATGGCAGGACGTTTGGGCAACGTTCAAGTCACCGTCCGCAAACTAACAATTGTCCGGGTGGATGCAGAGCAGAATTTGCTGCTAATTAAGGGAGCAGTTCCCGGTAAAGCTGGTGCCTTAGTCAATGTTGTGCCTGAGAAAAAAGTAGGACGTTAGTCAGTAGTCAATTAGTCAGTAGTCAGCAGTCAGTAGATAGTGGTTGGCCATTAGTAGCAAGCAATAACTAAGAACTAAAAGCTGAAAACTAAGAGCTAAAAACTAAGACCTGAGAACAGACAACTAACAACAGACAACTAACAACAGACAACTAACAACAGACAACTAACAACAGACAAAGGACAAAAGATATGGTTAATTGTGTAGTCCGAAATTGGCAAGGCGAAGAAGTTGGAGAAACAACTTTAGAACTGCGCGTAGCCAAAGAAGAAAATGCGTCTCACATCGTTCACAGAGCATTGACGCGGCAATTGAATAACGCCCGTCAAGGAAATGCTTGCACCAAAACTCGATCGGAAGTCAGAGGCGGTGGCCGCAAACCCTGGCGTCAAAAAGGCACCGGCCGAGCCAGAGCAGGTTCAATCCGTTCTCCGCTGTGGCGGGGCGGCGGTGTCATCTTCGGGCCAAAACCGAGAGACTTTGAAGTCAAGATGAACAAAAAAGAACGCCGTCTAGCTTTGCGGACAGCATTCTTCAGCCGTACCGAAGACATAATTGTGGTTCAAGAATTTGCAGAGCAATTTCCGAGACCGAAAAGCAAAGAACTGCTGAGTGCGATCGCCCGCTGGGGCATCGAACCCGATACAAAAGTTCTGTTAATCTTGCCAGAACCGCAACCAAACGTCTACTTATCAGGACGCAACATCGAATTAGTAAACGTCATCTTGGCAACCTCCCTGAATGTTTACGACGTTCTCGCGGCTGACAAAATTATCGTCACATCTACAGCCATAGCTAAAATTCAGGAGATTTACGGTGAGTAAAATCGACCCCCGCGACTACGCAGATTTGATCCAGCGTCCGATTCTCACCGAGAAAGCTACCCGAATGATGGAATTAAATCAATTCACATTCGACGTAGCCCCCAAAGCGACCAAGCCTCAAATCAAAGCTGCAATCGAAGAACTATTTAAGGTCAAAGTCATCGGCGTCAACACCCAAAACCCGCCGCGTAAAAAGCGTCGAGTTGGCAAATTCGTCGGCTTTAAACCTTGTTACAAGCGAGCAACCGTAACTCTGACCGACGGAGACTCTATCCGCAAACTCCTATTCCCAGAAGTCTAGACGATTTTGGATTTTAGATTTTAGATTTTAGATTTTAAATTGCGGTTAACTGGTGGAAATTCTCGAACCAGAAAACTCGTAAGTTAACCAAAGATCGCCAATCTTCAACCTAAAATCTAAAATCGATAAACGTCAAATCCAAAATCCAAAATCCAAAATCTAAAATAGATCGATTATGGGCATCCGTTCTTACCGACCTTATACCTCCAGCACCCGAGAACAAACCGTCTCGGACTTTGCTGAAATTACCAAATCAGAACCAGAAAAGTCTCTAACCAGCAATAAGCACACCAAACAAGGCCGCAACAACCGAGGCGTCATTACCTGTCGCCACCGGGGAGGCGGTCACAAACGGCTTTATAGAGACATCGACTTCCGCCGCGACAAACACAGCATTCCCGCTACCGTCAAGGCGATCGAATATGACCCCAATCGCAACGCCCGCATCGCCCTCCTGTTCTACAAAGACGGCGAAAAACGGTACATCCTGCACCCGCTCAACTTAAACGTCGGTACAGTAATTGTCTCAGGCCCAGACGCGCCGATCGAGATCGGTAACGCCCTCCCCCTGAAGAACATTCCCCTCGGTACTAGCATCCACAACGTCGAGCTAGTACCTGGAAAAGGCGGACAAATCGTTCGCTCCGCAGGCTCCAGCGCTCAGCTAATGGCAAAAGAAGGTAGCTACGTTACCCTCAAACTGCCATCCGGCGAACAGCGCAAAGTCCGCGCCGACTGCTACGCCACCATCGGTCAAGTCGGCAACACAGACGCCAGAAACATCAGCCTCGGCAAAGCAGGTCGCACCCGCTGGAAAGGTCGCAGACCCACCGTTCGCGGTAGCGTCATGAACCCGGTAGACCACCCGCACGGCGGTGGCGAAGGCAGAGCCCCCATCGGACGTCCGGGGCCTGTCACTCCTTGGGGTAAACCAGCATTGGGTGCAAAAACTCGACGCAAAAACAAGCGCAGCGACGCTTTAATCGTCCGGCGCCGCCGCAAAGCTTCCAAGCGCGGCAAGGGCGGCAGACAAAGTTAAGGAAGAAGGAAGAAGGAAGAAGGAAGAAGGAAGAAGGAAGAAGGAACAACAAAAAAGTTTTCCGCGCTCTTTTATTCCTCCGACTTTCTTCGCAATTCAATTCCAACTGCTAATTACTAATTACCAAAATCATGTCTCGATCGCTAAAAAAAGGGCCCTTTGTCGCAGATGCTCTGATGACAAAAATCGAAAAACTCAACGCTGCAGGCCAAAAACAAGTAATTAAAACTTGGTCGCGCTCTTCCACAATCCTGCCCCAAATGGTAGGTCACACGATCGCCGTTCACAACGGCAGACAGCACGTACCCGTCTACCTCACCGACCAAATGGTAGGTCACAAACTCGGAGAATTTTCCCCCACTCGCACCTTTAGAGGTCACGCGAAAAGTGGTGATAAAAAGGCGAAAAGATAGCCGAATTAGGTGACAGGTAATAGGTAGTCGGAAAAAAAATTACCAATTACCAATTACCTTTTGCCCAATTACCAATTACCAATTACCGAAATCGAAATGGCTATAGATACCACATCCGAAATTAAGGCGATCGCCCGTTACATCAGGACATCCCCCTTCAAAGTGCGCCGAGTCCTCGACCAAATTCGCGGCAAAAGCTACCAAGAAGCGCTGATTTTACTCGAATTCATGCCCTACCGCGCCTGCGAACCAATCGTCAAGGTTTTGCGATCGGCAGTAGCCAACGCCGAACACAACGCAGGATTGGATAAGTCCAAGCTGGTAGTTTCTCAAGCTTACGCAGACCAAGGCCCCGTCCTCAAACGCTTTAGACCCCGCGCTCAAGGTCGCGCCTACCAAATCCGCAAACCAACCTGTCACATTACCGTAGTAGTAGCTCCGCTCGTAGAAAACTAAACCAGGGAAAAACGTAATAGGTAATAAACAGCTTAAAGTTGAAAAAAATGGGTAATCACCAATTACCAATTACCAATTACCAATTACCAATTACCAATTAACTCATCAACTATTATGGGCCAAAAAATACATCCAATTGGTTTTCGCCTCGGCATTACCCAAGAGCACCGCTCTCGCTGGTTTGCCGATCCCAAAAACTATCCCGAACTCTTGCAAGAAGACTATAAAATTCGCAAGTACGTTCGTAAAACGCTCAACAATGCGGGCATTTCCTCGGTCAAAATTGAGCGGAAAGCCGATCAAATCGACCTAGAAGTGTTCACCGCCAGACCAGGCGTTGTCGTAGGCCGTGGCGGAGCAGGCATCGAAACCTTGCGCGTCGGTTTGCAGCAGCAACTCGGTAGCAACCGCCAAATCCGCATCAACGTCGTCGAAGTCCAGCGAGTAGACGCCGATGCCACACTGATCGCGGAATACATCGCTCAGCAACTAGAACGGCGCGTATCCTTCCGCCGAGTCGTCCGCCAAGCAATCACCCGCGCTCAAAAAGTCGGCATCCAAGGCATCAAAATTCAAGTCAGCGGACGCCTCAACGGCGCAGAAATCGCCCGTACCGAATGGACGCGGGAAGGAAGAGTCCCCTTGCACACGCTCCGGGCCGACATCGACTACTCCTACTGCACTGCTCAAACCATCTACGGTATTCTGGGCATTAAAGTTTGGGTTTTCAAAGGCGAAATTATTCCCGGACAGGAACAAGAGGCTGCACCAAATGCAGCAGTGCCCCGCACCAAACAAAAGCGCCGCCGCCAGAACTTTGAAGATCGATCGAACGAAGGCTAGCTAATTGTTAACTGTTAGTTGTCATTTGTTAAGTGTGAGTTGTTCCAAACCAATTAGCAATTAACAATCACCAATTACCAATTACCAATTACCAATTACCCAACTCCCTTTCGCCATGTTAAGCCCTAAAAGAACGAAATTCCGCAAACAACAGCGCGGGCGAATGAGCGGTATTGCCACCCGCGGCAATACAGTTAGCTTTGGCGATTTCGCGCTCCAAGCCGTCGAACCCGCCTGGATTACTTCCCGCCAAATAGAAGCCGGACGCCGCGCCATGACCCGCTATATCCGCCGGGGTGGCAAAATTTGGATTCGCATTTTTCCCGACAAACCAGTCACCGAGCGCGCAGCAGAAACCCGGATGGGTTCTGGTAAAGGCTCACCAGAGTTTTGGGTTGCCGTGGTCAAACCGGGCCGGGTAATGTTTGAAATTGGCGGCGTAAGTGAAGAAACTGCCCGCGAAGCAATGCGTTTGGCATCTTTCAAGTTACCAATTAAAACCAAGTTCATCACTCGCGAAGAAGGCCAGTCATAGCGAAGAGCGAAGGTAGAATTAGGTCTGTATTAATCAGCATTTTAAACGGCTACAGCAATTTAAAATCTGGCTTTCATAACTTTTCTTTCCTTCGACCTTCAGCCTAAGAGACAATTCTGTCTTCTGTCATACCGCTCGCTAACGAGAAAGCACACAATTATGTCTTTGACCAAGATTAAAGAAGCTAGAGAATTAAGCGATGCTGCTGTAGCAGAGCAAATTTTAGCCGTCAAGCGCCAACTAATGGAATTGCGGCTCCAGCAAGCTACCGGCCGCATGGAAAAGCCTCACCTGTTTAAGCACGCCAAACACCGGCTAGCTCAATTGATGACAGTTGAACGCGAGCGCCAAATCGTTGCTGAGAAAGAAGCTGCAGAAAAATTAGCCGCATCTAAACAGGTAGCACAGCCTGCTGCAACCGCAGCAGCCGAGCCGACGATCGCACAGTAGCTAAAAAAAAGTCAATTGCACAACAAAAATAGGTAGCTATGGCAATTAAAGAACGAGTTGGCGTAGTAGTCAGCGACAAGATGGATAAAACCGTCGTGGTAGCAATCGAAAACCGCTCCTCCCACACCAAATACGGCAAAATCGTAGTCCGCACCAAGCGCTACAAAGCTCATGACGAAGAAAATCAGTGCAAATCGGGCGATCGCGTTCGCATCACTGAAACTCGCCCCCTGAGCAAAACCAAACGCTGGACGGTTGCTGAGATTTTTGGGACAAAAAACGGCTAACAGTTAATTGCGATATCGCGATCTCCCGATCGAAAATTAACAATCAACTAGCAGTCAAAAGTCAACAGTCAACAGTTAACAGTCAATAGTTAACACTCAACAATCACCATGATTCAACCCCAGACATACCTCAATGTCGCCGACAATAGCGGAGCCCGCAAACTGATGTGCATCCGCGTATTGGGAGGCGGCAACCGTCGCTACGGCGGAGTCGGCGATGTCATCATTGCCGTCGTCAAAGATGCCATCCCCAATATGGCCGTCAAAAAATCAGATGTCGTTCGGGCAGTCATTGTCAGAACTCGCAAAGGTCTGCGCCGCGACAGTGGCATGAGCATTCGTTTTGACGATAACGCCGCCGTTATTATCAACGTAGACGGCAACCCCAAAGGCACTCGCGTCTTCGGTCCCGTCGCCCGCGAATTGCGCGACAAAAACTTTACTAAAATCGTTTCCTTAGCCCCGGAGGTACTTTAAAATGTACGGAAAAAAGGGTAAACCAACTAGCGAACCGCAGCGCTACAGAATGCACGTCAAAGCAGGCGACACCGTGCAAATAATTACTGGCAAAGAGAAAGGAAAAGTCGGAGAAATCTTAAAGACATATCCTAAAGTCAGCAAAGTAGTTGTTAAAGGTGTAAACATCAGAACCAAGCACGTCAAGCCCCAGCAAGAGGGAGAGTCAGGGAAAATACTCACGTTTGAGGCTCCCATTCACAGCTCAAATGTCATGCACTATTCTGAAAAAGAAAAAATAGCTAGCCGCGTTTGCTATACATTCAGCGAAGATGGCCGGAAACTGCGACAGCTCAAAAAAACTGGAGAAATCCTCGATAATTAGTCATTAGTCATTAGTCATTAACAGACAACGGACAACTATCAACTGACAAAGAACAATTCCCTGACCAAGCCCAGGGACAGTTAACGAAACACAAAAACTATGCCGGACAAACTCAAGGTTCTTTATCAAGGAAAAATCGTTCCCACACTGATGGATCAGTTTAAATATACTAATATCCATCAGGTTCCCAAACTCGTCAAAGTCACAGTGAACCGCGGTTTGGGAGAAGCATCTCAAAACGCTAAGGCACTGGATTCGTCGATCAACGAAATTGCCATCATCACCGGGCAAAAACCAGTGGTGACGCGGGCGAAAAAAGCGATCGCAGGCTTCAAAATCCGCAAAGGAGTACCCGTAGGCGTTATGGTGACGCTGCGCGGCGATCGGATGTACGATTTTCTCGATCGATTGATCAACCTCGCACTCCCCCGAATCCGCGACTTCCGCGGCATCAGCCCCAAAAGCTTCGACGGGCGCGGCAACTACAGCTTGGGTCTGAGAGAACAGCTAATTTTTCCAGAAATAGAATATGACCGCATCGATCAAATTCGAGGCATGGACATTTCAATTATCACCACAGCAAACACCGACGAAGAAGGACGCGCCTTGCTTAAAGAAATGGGAATGCCGTTCCGGGACAACTAAGCACTAGAGTAAGAAGCAAAAGATGGCAGCTAACGATACCATAGCAGATATGTTGACGCGCATTCGCAATTCTTGCATGGCGCGCCACCAAACAACGCAAATTCCAGCTACAAAAATGACCCGCAGCATCGCCCAAGTCCTCAAAAGTGAAGGCTTCATCGGCGAATTTGAAGAAGCAGAAGAAGGGGTCAAGCGACATTTAGTGCTTTCTCTAAAGTACAAAGGTAAAACTCGCAAGCCCATTATCACGGCACTGAAGCGAGTCAGCAAACCAGGACTGCGCGTTTACTCGAACCGTAAAGAATTGCCCAGAGTATTAGGCGGAATTGGCATTGCCATTATTTCCACCTCCAGCGGCATTATGACGGATAGAGAAGCTCGACGCCAAGGTTTGGGCGGTGAAGTGCTTTGTTATGTTTGGTAGTCATTAGTCATTAGTCATTAGTCACTGGTCGTTGGCAACAGACTCAAAAATCAATCACTAAGGACTAATAACTAAGCACTAATAATCAAGGACTAATAACTAAAAACAAAGGACAAAAAACTATGTCGCGAATTGGCAAGCGTCCGATTAGCATTCCCACTAAAGTCACCATCACCCTAGACGGTCAAAAAGTAGCCGTCAAAGGCCCTAAAGGTGAACTTTCCCGAGTAATCCCAGCCGAAATCCTCATGGGAATTGAAGGCGAGACTTTACTCGTTACCCGCCGAGACGAATCTCGCGTCGCCAGACAACTGCACGGCTTGTGCCGCACCCTAGTGGCCAACATGGTCGAAGGTGTATCCCAAGGTTTTCAGCGGCGTCTCGAAATTATCGGCACAGGTTATCGGGCACAGGTTCAAGGACGGAACCTGATTTTAAACGTCGGTTACAGCAAACCCGTTGAAATGCCCCCTCCAGAAGGCATCACAATGGCAGTTGAAGGCAACACCAACGTCATTGTCTCCGGCATTGACAAAGAACTCGTAGGCAATACAGCAGCCCGCATCCGCGCGGTGCGTCCGCCAGAAGTCTATAAGGGCAAAGGCATTCGCTACAGCGGCGAAGTCATCCGGCGCAAAGCTGGTAAAACAGGCAAAACAGGTAAGAAGTAACAATGAAGCTTACTCGCAAAGAATCAGTCCAGCGCAGACACCGCCGTGTTCGGCGCAAGGTGTTCGGCACCGCCGAACGTCCCAGACTAGCGGTATTTCGCTCGGAGCAGCACATCTACGCTCAAGTAATCGACGATACCGCCCAGCACACTTTGGCCGCCGCGTCAACCCTCGATCCCGAATTGAAGTCAACTCTCAGTTCTGGCGGCAACTGCTCCGCGAGCGTGCAAGTCGGTCAGTTGATTGCCAAACGCTGTTCCAGCGCTGGCATAGTCAAAGTCGTATTCGATCGGGGGGGCAACCTCTATCACGGTCGTGTCAAAGCCCTCGCAGAAGCAGCTCGCGAAGCGGGGCTAGACTTTTAGGAAGAAGGAAGAAGGAAGAAGGAAGAAGGAAGAAGGAAGAAAGAAGCAATAAAAATCTTAATTCCTAATCATTAATTCTTCATTTCCGACTCCCAGTTACTAATCCTCAATTCCCACAAGACAAAACTATGGCAGAACAAAAAGAACAGCGCAACAAGAAAAAAAGCAGTAGTAACAAAACGCGCGAAAAAGAATCCGAATGGCAAGAACGGGTCGTTCAGATCCGGCGCGTTACTAAAGTAGTCAAAGGCGGTAAAAAACTTAGCTTCCGCGCCATAGTCATTATCGGCAACGAACGCGGTCAAGTTGGAGTAGGAGTAGGCAAAGCTAGCGACGTAATCGGTGCCGTTAAAAAAGGCGTCGCTGACGGCAAAAAGCACCTAATTGAAGTCCCCCTTACCAAATCTAACTCCATCCCTCACCCCATCAACGGTGACGGTGGCGGAGCTAAAGTCATGATGCGGCCGGCCGCTCCGGGAACCGGGGTAATTGCAGGGGGAGCAGTGCGAACTGTTCTCGAACTAGCAGGAGTCCGCAACATCTTAGCCAAACAGCTAGGTTCTGGAAATCCCTTAAACAACGCCCGAGCCGCAGTCAATGCCCTCTCCACCCTCCGCACTTTGTCCGAAGTTGCTCAAGAGCGCGGAATTCCAGTAGAAAATCTCTACGGTTAGGGCACGCGAGAATGGGAAACTGTAAGTTTTGAGTGTTAAGTGCTTGTGGTGAAAATAAAAAAATCCGCAACTTAAAACTCACGCACTCAAAACTACTGCGTACCAGCTCTCTAAATACCAAATACCAATTACCAATTACTAAAACTATGAGATTGCAAGACGCCCGACCCAAAGCAGGCTCCCAAAAGCGCCCCCGACGCTTGGGCAGAGGTATTTCTGCCGGTCAAGGCGCGAGCTCCGGCAAAGGGATGCGCGGTCAAAAATCTAGAGCCGGTAGCGGCACTAGACCCGGTTTTGAAGGAGGTCAAAATCCTCTCTACCGCCGCCTCCCCAAGTTGAAAAGCTTCCCTCTAGTGAACCGGAAAGAGTACACTACCATTAATGTAAGTAAATTAGCATCGCTGCCAGCAAACACAGAAGTTACTCTCACCTCTTTGATGCAAGCGAAAATTGTCAATACTGACAACGGGCCGCTGAAAATCTTAGGAGATGGTGAACTGAATGTACCTTTGCAAGTGCGCGCCTCGGCTTTTACCGCAGGTGCTCGCGCCAAAATTGAAGCTGCAGGCGGAAGTTGCGAATTAGTTGCGTGAAGATTTGAGGTTTGAGAGTTTGTCCAAATCTCAAATCCTCAAGCTTGCTATCAGAAAATGATTTAGTCGAAAATCCCAAATCTAAAATCCAAAATCGTAACTATGGACGTTAGTAGAGAAAAAGCGCCAACTGCACAAGAGACGTTCATGCAGATGGCTCAAGCTGCTGGTTTGCGAGGCCGCATCCTCGTAACCCTTGGCTTACTGATTTTAGTACGCCTGGGTGTCCACTTGCCAGTCCCCGGCATCGATCGAGTCGCCTTTGCCCAAAATGTCCAAAACAGCCCTTTAATTGGCTTTCTGGACTTGTTCTCAGGAGGCGGCTTGTCAGCTTTGGGGATTTTCGCGTTGGGGATTTTGCCCTACATTAATGCTTCAATTATTGTGCAACTTCTAACGGCGGCTCTGCCAAGCTTAGAAGACTTGCAGAAAAATGAAGGAGAAGCAGGGCGGCGCAAGATTTCTCAAATTACTCGCTACGTTTCTTTGGGCTGGGCAATTCTGCAAAGTATTGGCATTGCGATTTGGGTCAGCCCTTTTGCTCAATCTCCATCGCCTTTATTCATAGCACAAACTGCTTTGGCTCTGACGGCAGGCTCAATGTTTGTAATGTGGATATCGGAAGTGGTGACGGAACGAGGTATCGGGAACGGAGCGTCACTACTGATTTTTATCAATATTGTGTCGGTATTGCCGCGCTCTTTGGGACAAACTTTTGAATTGGCTCAAAGCGGGGACACGCAAGTTGTCGGCCGTGTAGTCGTTCTGCTGCTGGTCTTTTTGGTAACCATTGTCGGGATTGTTTTTGTTCAGGAAGGTACTCGCCGGATTCCGATTATTTCTGCCCGTCGCCAAGTCGGCCGCAAAGTTTATCGGGAGAGCCGGAGTTATCTGCCCCTGCGCTTGAATCAAGGCGGGGTGATGCCGATTATTTTTGCATCTTCGGTGTTGATTGTGCCTTCTTTCCTCGCTCAGTCTCTCAATAACCCGTTTTTGGTTCAAGTTGCTAATGTTTTGAGTCCGAACGGCCCTGCCCCTTGGGCTTACGCGCTGTTTTATCTAACTTTGATTCTGTTCTTCAGCTATTTCTACGCTTCGTTGATTGTCAACCCCGTAGATATGTCTCAGAACTTGAAGAAAATGGGCGCTAGCATTCCTGGAATTCGTCCGGGTCAGAAAACCAGTGATTATGTGGAGAAGGTTTTGAACCGTTTGACTTTCTTGGGAGCGATTTTTCTCGGTCTGGTGGCCATTGTACCAACTGCTGTAGAAAGCGCGATCGGTGTGCAAACTTTTAGAGGTTTTGGCGCAACTTCCCTACTGATTCTAGTAGGTGTGGCGATCGAAACTGCTAAGCAAATTCAAACTTACGTCATCTCCCAACGATATGAAGGAATGGTGAAGTAATCGCAATGCAATTGATTTTTATGGGGCCTCCAGGGGCGGGAAAAGGAACTCAGGCTCAGATCTTAGCCGCTCTCTGGAAAATACCCCACATTTCAACGGGCGATATCCTGCGCGCCTGCGTGGTTGCCAAAACGGCCTTGGGTCTAAAGGCGAAAGCCTACATGGATGCTGGTGAGTTGGTTCCCGACGAGTTATTGATGGATATCGTGCAAGAACGCATGAATCAACCAGATGCTAGTGCTGGTTGGATTCTGGATGGCTTTCCTCGCACTGTGGCACAGGCAGCGTTTTTTGACAAACTGCTTTGTGATGTTAGCGGTGCTGGGGGAAGTACGTCTGGTAAGGACTGCGATCTCAGAGCTGTCAATTTGGAGGTGCCTGACAACATTTTGGTGGCTCGCCTCCTGTCGCGGGGCCGCCTCGATGACAATGAGGAGACGATCCGCCGCAGGTTGCAAGTTTATCGCGAGCAAACTGAGCCTTTGATTGAGTTTTACAGCGCCCGCCAACAGTTAGTTGCGGTTGATGGCGATCGCGACATGGAATTAATCACCGCAGAACTGCAGCAAGCTCTCTCGATCGACTCTTGAACCCTCTCAATACGGCTTGTTACTCACAAGCTTTTGCTAAGATATGTTAACTAGGAGCTTTTTGTGCTATCAGCTTTTGTGAGGGTTGCTAGAGACCGGATTGAACTCGATACTAATTGCCACAACTTTACTCAAGTAAAGCTAAAACAATTGGTTGGTTGAGTCAAGAAGTCGATCGAGTCGCCCTAATTATTGCCCCCCGTTCCCGTTTGACTCCTACCAGTAAATAGGTTTTGAGACCAACGCCGGGACACTCCTAGTTAATCAAATGTAGAGTTGAGGTAAATACCAAATTGTCTAAGCAAGATTTAATTGAAATGGAAGGGACAGTGACGGAATCCCTGCCCAATGCGATGTTTCGCGTTGACCTAGATAATGGGTTTAACGTGCTGGCTCACATTTCCGGCAAGATCCGCCGCAACTACATCAAAATTCTGCCTGGCGATCGCGTCAAAGTCGAATTGACTCCCTACGACTTGACCAAAGGCAGGATTACTTATCGCCTTCGGAAAAAATAGGCTTAGATAAAACTTTCTAAAAACTAATTGTAAGTTTAATTTAGAGAGAATTTGGTAAAAAGCTTCAAAATTATGCTATAATGCTACGTTTGTAGTGTTGCCGAGAAGGGCGTCAACAACCCACCGGTGTACCGGGTTAAGTCCTTGTTACACCGTAAAAGTATCGCTCGCCAATATTTTTGTGCAGGCGAACTTTACCCCAGCAATGGGAGTGGGTGCAAGCGGGCTCCTTCATGAAACAACCCGCACTTTATACAATTTAATCGAGGAGAGGCCTACACCTTGCCCAGCCTCTCCTCCCACCGCTCTACGGGCAGTCCCAGCGTGCCTGCTCTCCGGTAGAGCGGGGTTCTCCAGGCAGGAAGAAAGATGAAAGTTCGAGCATCTGTCAAAAAAATTTGTGAGAAATGTCGCGTCATCCGCCGTCGCGGTCGAGTGATGGTGATATGTACTAACCCGAAACACAAACAGCGCCAAGGTTAGAAAAAAGGAAGATTGGGCAATGCACGCAGGTGCATCCTAATTGAACATTGTAGCCAAACAGGAAAACTAGGGAGACAAAAAGTGTGGCACGGATTGCCGGGGTAGACCTTCCACGCGATAAGCGCGTCGAAATAGGTCTGACATACATTTACGGAATAGGCTTGTCGAGAGCCCAACAAATTATCGCTGCAACAGGCGTAAATCCTGACACTCGCGTCAAGGATTTAACAGAGGCCGACGTGACTGCTCTGCGGGCTCATGTAGAAAGCACCTACCAAATAGAAGGAGACCTCCGGCGCTGGGAGTCAATGAACATCAAGCGCCTGATGGACATCGGAACTTATCGCGGTCGGCGTCACCGTTTGGGTCTGCCGGTGCGGGGACAACGAACCCGTACCAACGCCAGAACCCGTCGAGGCGTTCGCCGAACAGTTGCGGGCAAGAAAAAGGCACCTTCCAAGAAGTAACATCTTTTTGGGAAAAATACGCTGGGGGCTGCTGGCTCCTAGCGCTTCGGGACATTAGTTGAGAGAAACGTTAAAGAGACTAATATGGCGCGACAACAAACAGGCAAGAAATCTGGTGCAAAAAAGCAGAAACGGAATGTACCCAATGGGGTAGGCTACATCCAGTCTACCTTTAACAACACGATTGTAACTATTACCGACCTCAACGGCGAAGTGATATCCTGGGCATCGGCAGGTTCCAGCGGTTTTAAAGGAGCTAAGAAGGGAACTCCCTTTGCAGCTCAAACAGCAGCAGAAAGTGCTGCCCGCAGAGCCAACGACCAAGGAATGCGCCAAATAGAAGTAATGGTGAGCGGGCCTGGAGCAGGTAGAGAAACTGCAATCCGGGCGCTGCAAGGGGCGGGACTGGAAATCACCCTGATTAGAGATGTTACCCCAATTCCTCACAACGGCTGTCGCCCTCCCAAGCGGCGTAGAGTCTAAAACGATTTGAGATTTTAGATTTTAGATTTTGGATAATGGCTAACTGCTTAAAGTCAAAAAAATCATGGTTCTAACTGTTGCCCCGTCCATCCAAAATCCGAAATCCGTTCAGGGGTATGCTCTGCAATCTAAAATCCAAAATCAAAAATCCAAAGTGGAAAAGGGAGGTCACTCCGTGGCGCAGTTTCAAATTGAATGTATAGAGTCTAACACTGACAAAGACCGCAGTCAGTACGGAAAATTTGTCCTGGAACCGCTCGATCGCGGTCAGGGAACAACTGTTGGGAATGCGCTGAGGCGAGTTCTGCTGTCAAACTTAGAAGGAACAGCAGTAACTTCAGTCCGAATCGCGGGCGTCAATCACGAGTTTGCCACGATCGAAGGGGTACGTGAGGATGTTCTAGAAATTCTCCTGAACATGAAAGAGGTCGTCCTCAAAACTCATTCTCAGCAGCCGCAAATCGGCAGGTTGCGGATTGAGGGCCCTGTCACCGTTACGGCCGATCGATTCGATTTGCCCTCAGAGGTGGAATTGATAGATCGATCCCAGTACATTGCAACTCTCTCCCCGGGCTCAGTTCTGGAAATGGAATTCAGAATTGAAAAAGGCATCGGATATCGAGCAGTAGACCGCAGTCGAGATGATGGATCGGCTTTGGATTTTCTCCAAATTGACGCCATCTTTATGCCGATTCGCAGAGTCAACTACAGCGTTGAAGATGCTCGGGTAGGCGGTACGGTCGAAAAAGACCGGCTGATTATGGAAATCTGGACTGATGGCAGCGTGACTCCTCAAGAAGCTTTGAGTCAATCTGCCAACATCCTGGTAGATTTATTTGCACCTCTCAAAGACATCACCCAAGATTCTCTCAAACCAGAGTATCCAGGTGAAGCCGATCCTACCAGCCAAATTCCGATCGAAGAATTGCAGTTGTCGGTCCGGGCTTACAACTGTCTCAAGCGGGCTCAGATCAACTCAGTCGCCGACTTATTGGATTATACCCAAGAAGACTTGCTAGAGATCAAGAACTTCGGGCAGAAGTCTGCCGAAGAAGTGATTGAAGCTTTACAAAAACGCTTGGGCATTACCTTGCCACAGGAAAAATCAGCTAAAAGTTAATCAACGGGTAACGGGTAAAAAAGTTCTGAATTTTAAGTAGGTGTGTTTTTAAGTTCAACAAATCACCGCTCAAAACTCGCGGACTATCCCGGCGCCCAATTACCAATTACCAATTACCAACTGCCATGCGTCACCGCTGTCGCGTTCCCCAACTCAACAAACCGGCTGACCAGCGCCGCGCCCTGCTGCGCTCGCTGACTACCGAATTAATCCGCCACGGTAAAATTACTACCACTCTCGCCCGCGCCAAAGCGCTGCGCCCAGAGGCGGACAGAATGATTACTCTGGCAAAAGATGGCTCCTTGGCAGCTCGCCGCCAAGCTATGGGCTTTATCTACGACAAACAGTTAGTACACGCCCTGTTTGAAGCAGCCCAAGAACGGTACGGCTCGCGCAACGGCGGCTACACCCGCGTAGTGCGAACTGTCCCCCGCCAAGGAGACAACTCCGAAATGGCGATCGTTGAACTGGTTTAATTCAATTTTGGGTTGGAGATTTGTGATTTATGACTGACAATCCAAAATCCCCAACCGACAATCCCCAATCGATACAGCGCGTTGCTCTGGTAATCCAATACCTCGGCACTAACTTTCACGGTTGGCAGCGACAGCCGAACCAGCGTACAGTACAAGAAGAAATTGAAACAGCAATATCGACTGTTCTGGAACGCCCGGTAACGCTGCACGCTGCTGGGAGAACCGATGCGGGAGTCCACGCTGCTGCTCAAGTAGCGCATTTTGATGCCCACGGCCCTATTCCGGCTCACCGCTGGGCAAGTGTTCTCAACTCTCGACTGGCAAAAGATATTTTAATTCGAGCTTCGGCAAAGGTGGAACCTACCTGGCACGCTCGGTTCTCAGCCAGTTGGCGGCGCTATCGCTACACCCTTTATACAGACCCGACTCCTAATTTGTTTGTGCGTCCTTTTGCTTGGCACTGCTACCACGCCCCTGTGGATGAATCTTTGATTCAGACAGCTTTGACACCGCTCATCGGGCGGCATCACCTGGCTGCTTTCCACCGCGCGGGTTCTGCCCGCCCCCATTCCTGGGTGGACGTGCAAGCGGCAGAGTGTCACCGTTCTGGGCCTCTTATCTATATTGAGGTTCAGGCGAGCGGGTTTCTATACGGGATGATGCGGCTGCTGGTGGGGTTGCTGGTGCAGGTGGGTCGCGGGGAAAGGCCGATCGACAATTTCACAGATATCTGGGTCAATGAACGCCGAGAAATGGTAAAATATGCCGCTCCCGCTCAAGGTTTGTGCCTGCTGCGGGTTGGTTATTCAGAATTTCCCTTTCCCCCAGAGGTCTGGTACGATACCCAGCCCAAATTAGTCATTAGTCATTAGTCATTAGTCATTAGTCATTAGTCATTAGGTAACTACTAATAAAAAACTAAGGACAACTAACAATTAAAAACTGACAACTGACAACTGACAACTGACAACTAACAACAGTTAACAGTTAATAGACAACTAACAACAAACAATGAACAAAACTTACGTCCCTACTCAAGACTCCCTAGAGCACAAGTGGTACGTGGTCGATGCCGCCGACCAGCGGCTGGGCCGTCTGGCAACTGAAGTTGCCATGTACCTCCGGGGGAAACACAAACCGACTTACACTCCTTCTATGGACACCGGTGACTTCGTAATTGTCATCAATGCCGACAAAATCGCTGTTACTGGCAAAAAACGTACCCAGAAAATCTACCGCCGCCATTCTGGAAGACCGGGCGGCATGAAAACAGAAACTTTTGCCAAATTGCAAGCACGTTTGCCCGAAAGAATTGTCGAAGAAGCTATACGAGGAATGCTGCCTCACACTTCTCTGGGCAGACAACTGTTTACTAAACTGAAGGTGTACGCTGGCCCGAACCACCCGCACCAAGCTCAAAAACCAGAAGAATTAATTGTTCACACGATTCCGGGAGGAAATGAGTAATGCAAGCAACAGATACATCGGGTCGCGCTGTGTACTGGGGAACCGGCCGCCGCAAGCGTTCCGTAGCGCGGGTGCGCTTGGTTCCCGGCACTGGCATACTGACTGTCAATGGTAAAGAGGGGGATTTGTACCTGCAATTCAACCCTACTTATTTGGCTCTCGCTAAGGCCCCTCTGGAAACTTTGGGTCTGGAAAATGAGTACGACATTTTGGTAAAAGTCGAAGGCGGTGGCTTGACAGGTCAGGCTGATTCGATTCGCTTGGGTGTCGCTAGAGCACTTTGTCAATTAGACCCGGACAACCGCAAACCCCTCAAAATAGAAGGCTATTTGACTCGCGACCCGCGGGCAAAAGAACGGAAAAAGTACGGTTTGCGGAAAGCTCGCAAGGCTCCTCAATACTCGAAGCGGTAATCAAGGTTCGGCAGCGGATTGTGTAACGGATGTAACGGATGTAATGAAAGTTCGGCAACGGATTTTTTAACGGATGTAACGGATGTAACGGAAGTTCGGATTGAGGAAGAAGGAAAAAGGAAGAAGGAAGAAGGAAGAAAGAAAAGGCAAGAATCATTCAGATTTTATCTGCCTTTTTTTCAAGTTTATTTCCGATTCCTGATTCCTGGTTCCAAAATGTATAAGACAAAATTCGTGCTGTTGTTGGTGTACAAGTCCTGTGGCAGCTAAAATGGTTGTAAAGTCAAAAATTAGAGAGTAAAAAACAATGGCAAAAGATGGCATTCACCCTGAGTGGTATCCCGAATCTCAGGTTTATTGCAACGGGGAACTGGTAATGACTGTTGGTTCCACTAGACCAAAGCTTCAAGTTGATGTCTGGTCGGGAAATCATCCTTTTTATACTGGCACTCAGAAGATTATTGATACGGAAGGTCGTGTGGAACGCTTTATGCGGAAATACGGCATGACGGAGGTAGAAATGCCGAAGGCAGATGCTTCCTCTGGACCGCTGAAAATGGAAGATCCGAAAGCAGATGCTTCTAAGGCTGCTGGTAAAGGCAAAAAGAAGAAGTAGCCGGATTGTCATTTGTCCGCAGTTTGTTGAGAGTAGTTCTTTCTACTGGCAACTTACCGCCCTCGGATTTTAGATTTTAGATTGAAGACTTGCTACGGCTGGCAGTTGAGTTCGATCGAGTAGAGTTCGATCGACATTCTATCCTAACTGCTCTTGAGTTCTAAAATCTAAAATCTAAAATCTAAAATCGATCCGCCCTCGGATTGGAGAGTTTAGATTGAAGAATTGCTAGGGCTGGCAGTAGAGTTCGATCGAGATTCTATCCCAACTGTTCTTCAAATCTAAAATCTAAAATCTAAAATCTAAAATCTAAAATCGATTGACAAAGGACAACTGACAATGGCTGAATCTTATTTGCTGGATAAATTGAAGTCGGTAGAGCAAACTTTTAATGAGTTGACTCGCCGCATGGCTGACCCGGATGTGGCTAGGGACAATCAAGAGTTTCAACGTGTAGCGAAAGCTCGATCGTCCTTGGAGGAAGTGGTCGATACTTTTGCTCTGTGGAAAACCACTCAGGAAGATTTGGTGGGCGCGCGACAGGTTCTCAAGGAAGCCGCGGGCGATCGAGATATGCAAGAAATGGCTGCGCTGGAAGTTCAGGAACTTGAGGCGAAGCTGGAGAATTTGGAAAGTCGTTTGAAGGTTTTGCTGCTCCCCCGCGACCCGAACGACGACAAGAATATTATGCTGGAAATTCGGGCGGGTACTGGCGGAGATGAGGCCAGTATTTGGGCTGGAGATTTGCTGCGGCTGTATACCCGTTACGCTCAAACTCAAGGCTGGCAGGTGAAGTTGGTGAGCGAGTCGCTGGCGGAAATGGGCGGCTTTAAAGAGGTGATTCTGGAAATTACAGGCGACAGCGTTTACAGCAAGCTGAAGTTTGAGGCGGGAGTACACCGGGTGCAGCGAGTGCCTGTGACTGAGGCTGGCGGCCGGGTGCATACTTCGACGGCGACGGTGGCTGTGATGCCGGAGGTTGATGATGTGGAGATTCACATCGATCCGAAGGATATTGAGATGAGCACGGCTCGATCGGGCGGTGCTGGCGGCCAAAACGTGAACAAGGTGGAAACTGCTGCGGATTTGTTTCACAAGCCGACGGGAATTCGGATTTTCTGTACTGAGGAGCGCAGTCAGTTGCAGAATAAGGAGCGGGCGATGCAGATTTTGCGGGCTAAGCTCTATGAGATGAAGTTGCGGGAGCAGCAGGATGAGGTGAAGTCGCGGCGTTTGGCTCAGGTTGGTACTGGTTCGCGATCGGAGAAGATTCGCACCTACAACTATAAGGACAATCGGGCTACGGACCACCGTTTGGGGGAGAATTTCTCGCTCAATAGTGTTTTGGAAGGGGATATTGAGGGGATTATTCAAACTTGCATTTCTCAGGATCAGCAGGAACGTTTGGCTGAGTTGGCTGCTTCTACTAATTGATGGAGTGATGGGGGGCACATCTTGGGGTGTGCCTTTGTTCTCTGATGAGGTGGTGGATGTGGTTGAGTAGGGTGTCCCAAATTTGGTTGGCGATGCCTACGGCTGGCTACGCCTACGCGATCGGATAGTTGAAATGTTCGAGGTCGTATTGTACAACTTCTTCTAGTGGTTGTAAGGTTTTCTGGTTTCGGCGGGTTTTCATGACTGCGATCGCCTCTTGTTGCCAACGGGCCAATAATATGTAGCTGAAGTTATATTAGATATATTCTCACTCAGATTCATTTGGCTGTTGACCTTATGAAGCATATTATGAAGCAAAAACTTCCCCGGATTAACCCGACTACGCTGATTAAGAGTTTGGGGCGATTTACCGTGATCGCGACGTTTTCTTTGGGTCTGGGGACTTGGAAAAACTGGAGACATTATAACAGCTATTGGCATGGCACAATCTTTCGTGTGCAAACAGTTGATTTCAATATGTTATCTCATACTCTGCCAGGAAAACTATCCTATACCTTATTACAACGAAACATAGGAGAATTGCAGCGAACTTTAGACAGCAACTATGGATTATTGGGGCTGATTGTTACTGATTGCAAAATATCTACCAAAGATTGCCTATCCGAGCAAATTCTTTATCAATCACAATCTTCTCAGCAGTGGACAAAGGAAATTTGATTAGCAACCTTTGTCAAATCATCCATACGACTTACTACAAAATCCACCTCCGCTGCAAGCAGAGCGGCAATATGCTAAATCTCGTGATAGTAAACCCATCCCTACTGGTAGAGTTAACTCAGGAGAAATAATCGGTCGTGTGTACTATGTCCGGGGAGTAGCGCCGACATTTATTGAAGATTATAATAATTGGATTAAAAATCCATTTCAAAGAACAGGTTCCCGGACTCTTGACACATTGACAGTCGCTTTATTTTTCGTTAGTGGTTTGAGCGCGTGGATAATTATTGAGGTAGTTTTATCTGCCAAACGGAATGAGCAGCACCTTGCACAGCAACAACGGGAACAATTAGAGCGGGAAATTCACCAGATTAAGCTGCAATTAGAAGAGAAAAACCAGCAAACTATCGAATTAATTGACCAGCGAGAGAGAGGTCTTGCTGAACTGGAATCTTATCGGCAAGAACAGGAGCAAAATAAGAGAGAACTGGAAAATCAAATTGCATCTTATGAAAGCGAACTGGCTCTTAAAGAACAGCAACAGCAAGAAACTGCTCAAACTTTAGAAGAATTGCAATTACTACGGCAAAATTTGCAAGAAACGTCTCAACGAGAATCTGAAGCAAAGCAGCAGATTAAGCTGCAATTAGAAGAGAAAAACCAGCAAACTATCGAATTAGCTGACCAGCGAGAGAGAGTTGTTGCTGAACTGGAATCTTATCCGCAAGAACAGGAGCAAAATAAGAGAGAACTGGAAAATCAAATTGCATCTTATGAAAGCGAACTGGCTCTTAAAGAAC
>NZ_JAUBUR010000050.1:33590-37934 GCF_036705485.1 Microcoleus sp. AT9b-C3
AGCAACAGCAAGAAACTGCTCAAACTTTAGGAGACGACTTGCAATTACTATGGCAAGAGTGGCAAAAAACGTCTCAGCGAGAATCTGAAGCAAAGCAGCGGAGTGAAGCGCTCAATCAGACAATAGCTGATTTGAAGCGCGATCGACATTTAATACAACAGCAATCTCGTCAGCTAGAGCAACCGTTAGAAACAATACCTAATATTAATGAACTGACCGCCGCACTAGAAGGAGCTAGGGCAGAATCAGAGCGCATCAAAGCAGGATCAAGGGATTTTGAAGTTTATGCTTTAAAAGAAAATCACAAGCTAGAAGAGGAAAATGCTGACTTATATCGAGAACTAAATTCAGCTTTAGAAGAAAATCACGAGCTAGAAGAGGAAAATGCTGACTTAGACCGAAAACTAAATTCATCTAAGGAGTATATCCGTTATTTGCAAAATATAATGGATGATAACAATTCTTTGATATCAGATACTCAAGAGATAGTTATAGATAGTTCCTCTTCTGCTGGAGTTAGTTATAGATTGAGAAATGTTTCAGGCAGAGGTGCGGTGCGGTCTTTAGAGCGTTTGGGATTCACCGAAGATAGGCAAAGAGGCAGCCATGTTATCCTGAAAAAAATGATAACACGAACAGTTTCTGTCCCCGTACCAATACATGAGGGTCAATCATTAAAGCGTGGGACACTCAGGGCTATTATTCGGCAAGCAGAGATAACCAGAGAGGATTTTTTAGATAATCTGTGATCATGTTGAATCGGAAAAAATTTTAAGTGAGTTTAATTAAAAATGAAGTTTAGGGTAATCGAAACAAATTGCTAGTTCTATTATTCTATCAATTTCATCCTTGTCATCTGCTCAAAGTAATCAACACAATTATACAATTCTACCCACAGGAACTTACTACTCTCAAGGAACCATGTTCACTAATTCCCGGATAGAAATTGCACATAAAAACAATAGAATCTGTATTAAGATTGTCAAGGGTCCTGCAAATCCTTACAAGGGAGTGGAAGATTTCACAATTAGCAGCGTGTCTTTTCAAAAGGGGAAATTCTATATTGATGCTACCGGAGAAGAGTTAATCTTAGAAAAAAATGGAAAAGTAATAAATAGTGGTCGTGGTGGTGTAGGGGAGTATAGAGGCACCTCACCAGATCCCAGGAGTCAACCTATACAGGCTCAAAAAATGGCAGAGTGTGTAGCGGCTCAAGGACGATATGTACAGAAAATGCAAGGAATATCCATCTCAGAAATCGATTTTCCCAAGCATTAACCACGATCAACATAGGTGGGGGTTAATGGGGGACTAGGCGCAAGCTAGGCTGAGCCTTTGTTCTCTGATGACTTGACGGATGTGGTTGAGTAGAGCTTCCCAAATTGCGTCGGCGATCACGACTGGATACTTGAAATGTTCGAGGTCGTACTGTACTATGATTTCTAGGGGTGCTAGGATTTGCTGGTTTCGACAACTGGCAATTGCTGCGATCGCCTCCTGCTGCCATCTGGCAAATAGTCTGTAGCTGAAAAAAGAACTGCATTTTTGTCCTTTCTTGTCGAGGTAAACGACTATTACTTGATGTTGTTTGGGGTACACTTTGACTATGCGGTTGACAGGCATTCTCAGGGCTTCGGCTGCTTCCATTTTGGAGATTTGCCAGCACTGGGGTTTTAGCCAACCCGAGGCTGTAAGGCTTTGACGGGTGTGGCTAGGTTTATGAGTTTTTTGATTGCGTCTCTTTGTCATTGGTATTTCTCCCAAACCTGCTTTCATTAAAATTAAAATTTTCAATCTACTTAACAATATCTGTTAAAGGTTCCTCTGTCAAGCTAGACAGACAAATTTTTTGCTACACAAGTAAACTAGGAATTGTGGTTATCTGGTGGCTGATACCGTGGACGCAGAAGCTAAGAAAAAACTGAGTGAGGTTGTTAAATTAGCGCGGGGTTCGATGAGCTTGAGCGCTTTTGGCAGAATGTTGGGAGTTTCTGCTGCTTCTGTTTTGTATTGGGAAAAAGGGCAGGTACTTCCAGATACGAAAAATTTGACTCAGATTGCTACCAGAGCAGGCTTTACGATGGAAGAGCTAATGGCTCACCTCGAAGGCAAGCCAGTCCAGGAACCTCTGGATACTAACGACCTACTGAAAAAAATTCAGTGTATGCCGATTAGTGAGTTGGCAGTGATTGGTAGAGCTGTGATGGATAGGCTCGCGGCGGCGGCTGAGTCGTCTGGGAAATATAGTTGAGGTATCAGTTGGCAAGTAGACTGCTATATATGATCGCATAGCTTTTAAGGCGTGAACATCCAAAATAGACAAAAACTTAGCGAAATCATCAAAACTGCTCGCGGAACAATGAGCCAACGAGCGTTTGGCAAGCTTTTGGGGGTTTCTGCGACTGCTGTGCAATTTTGGGAAAGGGGCGATACTGTTCCAGAAACGGAAAACTTGGCTAAAATTGCTGGGAGAGCTGGTTATTCGCTGGAAGAGTTTCTCACCTTTTTGGATGGCAATCCAGTCTCGCAAGCCCCAGAAACTATTAACGATATTGTCAAAAAAATTCAGTTTTTGCCTCTGAGCCAGGTGGCGCTAATTGGCAAAGCTGTAGCGGATAGATTCGCTGCATCCACTGAAGCTGCTGGGGAATGAGTATTAGCCAGATTTATCTGTAAACTAGGAGTTGTGTTTATCTGGTGACTAATACTGTGGACGCAGAAGCTAAGAACAAACTGAGCGAAGTTGTGAAGCTAGCCCGTGGCGACCTGAGTTTTAGCGCTTTTGGTAGCCTATTGGGAGTCTGTGGTGCTGCTGTTCAGTATTGGGAAAAAGGACAGGTGCTCCCGGATACGAAAAATTTGACTCAGATTGCGGCAAGAGCGGGCTTTACGATGGAAGAGTTAATGGCTCATCTCGAAGGCAAACCAATGCCGGAACCCGTCAATACCAACAATATCCTTAAAAAAATCCAATGTATGCCACTGAGTGACTTAGCAGTGATTGTTCGAGCTGGTATGGAGCGACTGGCTGCTGCTGTAGCTTCTGGGAAGTATGGTTGATGTTCTGTAAACTGGGAATTGTAGTTATAGTTATTTCAAATAAAAATAAGACACTAAGTTGCACAATAAGCGCGAATAATCTCATCAAGAGATGTGGCAGAATGCGAATACATTATAGCTCTCTTTAATGCACTAAAATCATGCTCAATATCATTTAAGTCAGGAGAGTATTTTGGCAAAAAAAGTATCTGATGGCCTGCTTCCTCCACCAGGAGTCTAATTGCTGTCTTACTATGAATCGGTGCATTATCCATGATTAATATTGATGGTATTGTTAAAGATGGCAATAAATATAAAGCTAACCACCCTTCAAAACTTTCTGCATTCAAGCTCCCTCTAAAGACCATAGGTGCAATCAAGTCCTTGTTTCCTTTTCTTCTTCCTGCTACTAACTTTTCTCTTTTTTCCCGTTTTCCTTGTCTATCCCCATATACTTTTTTTCCTTTTTTTGACCACGCATAAACACAAGCATGAAGCTCTTCAAATCCTGATTTATCAATAAATACAAGGCTTTTGCTACCATGAACCTTAATTGATTTTCTCAGGATTTAGTAGTATTTTATTCTTTCTTCTCTCTTCCTTTTTTTATAACGAAATTGTTTTTTGGCTCGTGACATTTATTTTTTTTAAAGCATAGCATATGGCCCTCGATCTCACCCCGAATTTCCTTGCTCTTTCTATTAATCTTGCTTCGGGATTTTCTTATACATCTTTTCTGAGTGCTTCGGAGTCTATCTTCCGCTCACGGTGTTCTACCTTGGTTGCAAGGGAGGTCTTCCCTCCCTACCCATATGTATATTGTTGCTCTTCCTACTTTAAACAGGGCGGCGGCTTTGGTTATACACCCTCCATTTTCCACATAATCCACTACTCTTTTTCTCAAATCTAGACTGTATGCCATTTTTCGGCTCCGAGTTAACAATTTTTCTTGATTTTACATCATCTTGCATTTGTCTCACATTTATTTGAAATGACTATAATTGTTGCACCTTTCCCTGATCGACAGCGAGGCAAAAACCAATATTTCTTTGACACATCTTCTCAAATCCCCTTGACAACTGCCAGGCTTAACTTGTTACCAATGGTTAGGGGTTGTTTCTCATAAATCTCAAATAGCCTGTGCAAGGTAATGATGTTAAGCTTAGTGGGGAAACTTCGCAGGCATTTGGGAGATGAAACGAGTCAATAAACCGTTCTATGAGAAAGTTATATAGCAATCCTAAATGATTTTCTGTGTGTAACTATATTGACGTATTTTGGGGAAATCAAATGTATGTTCGTTAG
>NZ_JAUBUR010000051.1:0-32103 GCF_036705485.1 Microcoleus sp. AT9b-C3
TTCTTGCACCCTTACTACTTTTTTGGTCGGAAAACCCATACACTGTTTACTTTTCTCACTGATTCAGCAAGCCCTAACTAGGTACAGTCTTTTTGCGGGCGCGCAGACATGGCAAGCGTGGAGAGTTACAGAATTTAACCTGTTTTCAACTTTTGCCAATTGCGGCGGCAAGTAACAGTTGTAGGACGGGCAATGCCCAGACTTCCACGTCGGAGTCGGGATGGGATTTCTCGATCGCCTCGACTCTTCAATCTAAAATCTAAAATCTAAAATCTAAAATAGTAGGACTATGGCATTCGCCAAATCTTAATAGTGCGATCGGGACTGCCGCTCACAAAAGTCTTGCTATCTCTAGCAATAGCAATAGAACTCACAAACTGACTGTGACCAGAAAGAGTGCTTCTTTCTTTTCCCGTCTTCAAATCCCAAACTATAATATCTCCGCCCCCGCTGATCAAAGTGCGACTGTCCGGGCTAAAGGCGATCGTCCTCACCGGGCTCGAATGCCCTTTAAAAATGCGGGTGCGCTTCCCGTCTTGCACGTTGGACAAACGGATCTTGTCGGTGCTAGCACTAGCTACAATTTGCCCGTTCGGGCTAAAAGCCACAGCATTAACCGGGCCCCCGTGACCTGTGATAATTCTTCTGACTTCTCCGGTACCGAGATTCCACAAACGCACAGTCTTGTCCTGGCTGCCGCTAGCGAGAGTTTTACCGTCCCGGCTCAAAGCGATGGCGTTTACTCCTCCGGCGTGGCCGCTCAAAGTCCGCAACCTGCTGCCGGTTCTGACATTCCACAAGCGAACAGTTTTGTCATTGCTGCCGCTAGCGAGAGTTTTACCGTCCGCGCTAAAAGCGATCATGTTGACGGCGGCTTTGTGAGCGGCAATCGTCCGCATCCGCCGCCCGGTCTTCAAATCCCAGAGAATTACATTATTGTCGTCGCCCCCACTGGCCAAAATCGAGTTGTCCGGGCTCACCGCTAGCGTGTTGACCGATTTTTTAGAATGCACTGAATAGAGAGGCCGCACCACTCCCGTCCTCAGATTCCAAATTCTAATCGTCCCAAAGCTTGCGCTGACCAAAGTTTGACCGTCAGGCGACAGGGCGATCGCATTTACATTCCCTTTATTATCCAAACTTTTTTGCAAAAACTGACTGCTAGGTAAAGTAGAAAGCAGCCACACTGGGTTTGCCGGAAACACCCCGTAACGCAGCGAACCGTAAATTTGAGACGCGCCAATACTCACCATCAAAACAGCCGTGCCCGCCAGCAACTTCTTTTTCCAATCAAAAACGTCTTTCTCGGTCTTGTTCAATCCCGAATTCAGAGGTCTGAGGCGGTTTAAGGAACTCTGCTTCTTCGCCCCAGACGGCCCGGAAGTTGCGCGAATTTTAGTTTGCCCCGTCGTCGGCAACTGAGTCGGCAACTGACTTTCCGCGCCATCGAGATTAATTTCCTCCAAGCACTGCAAAACCATCTGCGGACTTTGAGGTCTATTTCCCGGAAAAGGCGCCATCAGATAATCGATTACATTAGCCACGGCGTCGGAAACTTGAGGCGCTCCTTTGCGCCACATTAATCTACCCGTGCGCGGGTTCTCTGGAAACGCAGTCGGCGGCTTTCCAGTCAGCAAATAAACAAAAGTGCGCCCCAGAGCAAAAAAATCTGACTGCGGAACAGCCTTGCCATTAGTTTGTTCCGGCGGCGTGTAGCCCGGGGAAACAATACCAGTCACATTTTGCCCCTGGCCCACCTTAGCGAAATAAGTCGCCGACACTTCCCGAGCAGTCCCGAAGTCAATCAGCACTAACTGCCCGTTTGGCTTGCACATAATATTGTGCGGCTTGATATCCCGATGGAAATAGTTGAGGCGGTGAACTTGGTCTAAAATTTCCGACAGTTGTTTGAGCCAGTTGACAGCTTGTTCTTGACTAATCGGGCGGCCCCGGTGTTTCAGCCAATCTTGCAAATTTGCCCCAGCAATTTTCTCCATCACCAGACAGTGAAAAGACTCTGTGCTGTGAGCTGGCGTAAATGTAAAATAACCGTCGCGATCGACTTTTGGAATACCTGGATGTCTGAGCCTGACCAATACGTCGGCTTCTTGCTTAAACAGTTCTACAGCTTTGGGATGTTCTTTGAGCAGGACTTTGAGCACTCTTCGGGCGCCGTTGTCGTCCACTTCAAATGTTCTGCCAAAGCCGCCGCCTCCGAGAGGCGCGACTAGCCGATATCGACCTTGCAACAAAAGTTCAGACCCGCAGTGGATACACACGGATTTGCCAGTGTTGGCTGGATCGGAGGGATTCGGGCATTTGGGATTGAGGCAATAACTCACAGAAGCCACATAACCCTGATTGAGGTTGCTCTATCAAGTTTTACTTTGACACTGCTATACAAAACTTGGCTAAACTTATCTAAGCTTCACCATTCAACTAGAAGTATTTTCTAGAGGGTCTGATTCCTGCTTCTGCCAAGAGAGTCGGCTCTTACTTGTCCACAGGCGTTAATTCGGGTGGAGCAGCACCCTATTTTTGCAGTCTGTACAACTATTTATTATTTGGGAAGCTTTTAGCCATTGTTTAACCATTTTTTTCAACCAATTTAACGAATCGTGGTACCCCGTTCGACCTTTTTATAGGCTGGTGAGTTTTAAATCGACCGTCGTTTACTGCTACACAAAACTTGGCTAAACTTATTTAAGCCTCGCCATTCAATCAGAATTACTCCTGAAGGGTCTGTTTCCTGCTTCACCCAAGAGAGTCGGCTCTTTCTTGTCCACAGGCGTTAATTCGGATGTAGCCCACCCTAATTGAATTAATTTTAGTTGAAGCTTTTAGCCATGAGTCATCCAGTATTTTCAACCAATTTAACGAAACGCGGGTTCCCGTTCGACCTTGTGACAGGCTGGTCAGTTTTGACTTGAACGCTCGGTTTACTCTCCCAGATCATTAAGCCTTTTTTTCGGCATTGATTTAATCATACCGCCCAGAATGTTAATCAGTCAAGTTAAGTATGACTAACTTTGGTGAACTTTTTGGCTATGCAAGTCCAACTCAATTTTCAACTTATGACGATCGTAGCACACCTAGTAAAAGACTCATGAGTACCCTTGATTTAAATCTGGCAGCGTCTCTGAAGTCAAGAGAGGTTTTAGTCTCGCTTGACTTCAGCATCCCGTGTTTTTTTATAACCGGGGGCACTGCGATCTAACGATCGGGTTGAGACCAAAGGTTTTGTTTTTTGTCATAACCGATCGAGGTCACAAATCCCTGATGAGAGCACATAATGTACAAACACACCAGAACTAATAACGAGAGAGCAGCCACATTTCAATTGTACGATCGCCACCACCACTCTCGAAGAAAGAAGTGAGAGTAGGGGAGTGGAAGAGTGAGGGAGTGAAAAAATCTGCCTTCTTCCTGATTCCCTCTTCCCTCTTCCTTCAGCAGAAGAAAGCCTTTTAAACAAGTCCCTCAATTACCGGGTGGAAGTAGAACGCCAGCGCCAAAACCGTATAAGCTGCCAACAGCAAAGTACCTTCTAGCCAGTTAGAATTGCCGTCAGAACTGATAGAATTGGCGATCAGCACCGACACCGCAACCGCTACAAGTTCAAACGGGTTGAAGTTCAAGTCCATCGGTTTGCCCAAGACAAAACCTGCCAAAACCAACACCGGGGCAACAAACAAAGCAATTTGCAAACTCGAACCCACGGCCACAGAAACCGACAAATCCATTTTATTTTTCATCGCCACCGTCACCGCCGTCGTATGTTCGGCAGCATTGCCAATAATCGGCACTAAAATCACCCCGGTAAATAGTGATGTCAGTCCCAAACGCGCTGTCGCTTCTTCGAGAGTACCCACCAACAGTTCTGACTCCACAGCTACCATCAGGGTACAGGCCAATAGCACCGAAATCCACAGTGGCAGATTGACTTTGTGGTCTGGACTGTCTGGTGCTAAGTTACTTTCGGCTAATTCTTCAAGCATTTCTATTTCTGCCACCCCTGCATCGTAGAGATAACTGTGGGTTTTCATCGAAAACAGCAGCGTCAGCACGTAGACGACAATCAGCACTACAGCAACAGCGCTAGAGAGGTTCTGCATAGTTTCGGGAGGGATGCCAATAGAGGTGGCATTAACTGCAGTTGGCACCAAAATGGCAATCACAGCTAAGTTCATCGCTGAAGCATTCAACCGGGCGACTGTCGGCTGAAAATCTTGTTCTTTGTAGCGCAAGCCGCCCAGCAGCATCGCCAATCCCATCACCAGCAGCAGGTTGCTCATAATTGAACCGGTGATGCTGGCCTTGACAACATCTATTAGTCCGGCGTTAAGGGCGACGATGCCGATAATCAGTTCCGTAGCATTTCCGAAGGTAGCGTTCAGCAAACCCCCCAAGTTGGCGCCGAGGACGACGGCGATTTCTTCAGTAGCCGTACCCATCCACGCGGCTAGGGGGATGATGGCTAAAGCCGAGGTGACGAAGATTGTGGAGGATTCCCAGCCGAGAAAGTGTCCGGCGATGGAAACCGGGATAAATAACAGCAAGCTGGAAATTATTGTATTCGTGTTTAGCATTTAGATTCTCAAAAGCTGCCAACCGTCAATCATAACCTGCCACAACGTTTAACAAAGGGGGAGGCTTCGATATGATGTTGGCTTCAAGCTGGGGGTGGGCGATCCTCTGCGAGGGCAACGCTTACGCGCGATCGCTGCATTGCCGCTTTGACCGATGTGACAAACTAAGAAAGCGATTTGTTTAGCCGATCCGTTCAATGGATTTTTGTATTCGATTAGCTTCTTTAGAAGACATTCCTAAGCTGACAACTTTAATTCCTGATTCTGCTAGAGCTTTGCAAGTAGGCTACTATACTTCAGAGCAGATTGAAGGCGCACTGGGCACAGTCTTTGGGGTTGACAGTCAACTGATTCAAGACCAAACATACTTTGTTGCTGAGAACAATAACCAAACTATTGTTGGTTGCGGTGGTTGGAGTAAGCGTAAAACGCTTTATGGAGGTGATTCAGGCAAAAATAATCCAGAAGAGGGCCTGCTCAACCCAGATAGCGACTCGGCAAAGATTCGTGCATTCTTTATTCATGCAGCATGGGCACGTCGAGGAATTGGAAGTGAGATTATGCGAGTATGTGAACTGGCTGCTGAGCGTGCTGGATTTAAGGAAGTTGAGATGATTGCGACGCTGGCGGGAGAGCCATTTTACACAAAATTTGGCTATCGGGCGATCGAGCGGTTTGAAATTCCTCTCCCAAACAGTCAGTTCCTCCCCGTTGTCCGTATGTTTAAGAGCTTTAGGCGCAGCCCGTAAAAAATGAGGCATAATAAAATCACTTTCGGTTAAATGCGATCGTAAATCAATGAGATGACAAAAAAAGCAAATAATTATCAGCGATGTCAAGAAAACTAGATTTTTTCAAAGTAGAAGTCGTCCCGCACGATCCAAATTGGCGCTGCGCTTTTGAAACTGAGTCGAAACTGATGGCCCTTGCACTTACCGAAAATGTGGTTGCGATACATCACATTGGTAGCACAGCCATTCCACAAATTCATGCAAAGCCGATTATTGATGTGTTAGTTGAGGTTAAAGATATTACGAAAGTCGATACACAGACTTCAGCAATGGAGGCTTTAGGCTATGAAGCAATGGGTGAGCTTGGGATATCGGGTCGTCGTTTGTTTCGCAAGGGTAATGAAGCAGGGATTAGAACACACCACATTCACACATTTGAAGTGGCTTCACCGCAAATAGAGCGCCACTTAGCGTTTCGAGATTATATGATTTACCATCCTGAAAACGCGCAGCAATACAGCGAACTCAAACGAGAACTCGCAAACAAATACCATGATAATATTCAGGGGTACATGGACGGAAAAGATGGGTTCATTAAAGCAATGGATCTGAAAGCGGCAAAGTGGCGATCATCTAATTAAAATTATGATATTGGAAGGGGCAATTATTGATATTAAGCCTAATATGACTGGAGCAACATAACATATGATTGATATCGGTCTCACACACATCGCACTGCCCGTTTCCGATGTCGATAGCAGTATTGAATTCTACTCCAAGTATGCTGGAATGCAGGTCGTTCACCGCCGCATTGATGCCAAAGCAGGTGTTGCTGTGGTCTGGCTTTCTGACCGCACTCGCCCTTTTGTAATTGTGCTAATTCAGACAGACTGGGTACATCCCGTTCTGTCTCCCTTTGCACACCTCGGAGTAGGTTGCAAAAGCCGCGAATATGAGGACGACGGCGATTTCTTCGGTGGCCGTGCCCATCCAGGCGGCTAGGGGGACGATGGCTAAAGCCGAGGTGATGAAGATTGTGGAGGATTCCCAGCCGAGAAAGTGTCCGGCGATGGAAACCGGGATAAATAACAGCAGACTGGAAATTATTGTATTTGTGTTTAGCATTTAAATTCTCAAAAGCTGCCAACCGTCAATCATAGCCTGCGGGAAAATCAAAAAAAGGGGGAGGGAAAGACTAGCTGTTCAACAACAAGCCATAACAGAAGTCAGAACACGGATTTTGACTTCGACGCCAAACTCGGATAACGAGCGTAGTATATTCGAGTTTGGCGTCGAAAGGATACACGGATTAATTATCGAATTGAGAAGACAGAATGGCACTTTACAACACAATTGGAAAAACCTACGCCCAAACGAGAAGAAGCGATCCGCGCATTGCTGCCAAACTGCTAGAGATTCTGGGATGTTCTCCGGCTTCTAGCATTGCAGATATCGGTGCTGGCACAGGTTCTTACTCGCTTGTGCTAGCGGAACACGGGTATCATGTTTTTGCTGTTGAGCCGTCAGCTATGATGCGGAGTCAGGCGATCGCTCATCCTGCAATCGAGTGGATTGATGCGTATGCTGAAAATTTGCCTTTACACGATCGAGCAGCAGATGCAGCCATTATCATGCTTGCTTTTCACCATTTTCAAGATTATCGGCAAGCTTGGCGCGAAGTTCATAGGGTTGTAGGTAGCGGACAGATTGTTATTTTCACCTACGATCCAGAAATGATTTCTGGTTTTTGGTTAACTAATTACTTTCCCTCATTGATCGGAGACGTTGAATCTACAGTTTTACCAATTTCACAGTTAACGAATGAGATTCAGGCTGTTACAGATCGCGTAGTTAACGTAATTCCTTTTGCGTTACCGCATGACTTGTTAGATTCATTTGCTGCTGTTGGTTGGGCAAGACCAGAGCTTTACCTCGATCTCGGCATTCGCAATAATATTTCTTCATTTGCCAAGATTGATACTGATGAAATCGATGACGGTTTATTACGCTTGCGGGAAGATTTAGACAGGGGTGTGTGGGATCGAGAGTACGGACAGCTACGCCAGCAAAAACACTACGACGTGGGTTATCGTTTTATTTATAGCACAGTCGCATAACCAACCCTATGCACCCGCTCTCCAAAAGTTACCTGTTGAGCCTTCGAGGTTACTTGCCACCGATGGAGAGGAACGTTATACCTCAGTCCTTTTGGGGAAGCTTATTTGGGAAAATTGCTGGTAAGGTGTGATCGTTTGAAGCTAAAAAAACTTGTTGAAAAGCTTGTAAATAATCGTGTTAACAGCAAAACTGTCGCTCTCAATCGCGGGATAAAACCTAATTATTATGCCAAATAATGATATTGGACTCACTCACATCGCGCTTCCAGTTGCCGATGTCGATCGCAGTATTGAATTCTACTCCAAGTATGCTGGAATGCAGGTCGTTCACCGCCGCATCGATGCAGAAGCAGGTGTTGCTGTGGCCTGGCTTTCTGACCGCACTCGCCCTTTTGTAATTGTGCTAATTCAAACAAACTCCGTACATCCCGTTCTGTCTCCCTTGGCACACCTGGGAGTTGGCTGCAAAAGCCGCGAATACATGGACGAACTCTGCGACAAAGCACGTCAAGAAGGCGTATTGCTTGAAGAACCGAAAGATTCTGGATATCCGATCGGCTACTGGGCTTTTTTGCGAGACCCGGACGGTCACACGCTGGAACTATCCTACGGGCAAGAAATCGGATTTACAGTGGAGAAAGCTACTTGATGAAGAGCTGCGGCAGTGCTTTATCTCTTAGGATGGAAATTAAGCGGGGAAATACATTAAAAAGCAATTGGGAATGGCAATGATGCAAGTTGTAATTGTGGGATCGGGGCCAACTGGTGCGGCACTTGCCTTACTGCTGGTGAAACGAGGTATTCCTGTTACCTTGGTTGAGGCGGCAAAAGATGCCTACCGAGTGTTTCGCGGTGAAGGGTTAATGCCCAGCGGATTGGATGCGATCGCCCAAATGGGCTTATCCACTATGCTAGAAGGTGTTCCACACCGACAAATTGATGCCTGGGAGTTCGTTGTGGGCGATCGGCAACTATTTCGAGTTGATGAGCCAATGGGGTCAAATCGACCTTGTACGCTGGTATCGCAACCGCCTTTGCTAGAAACACTAATTTCAGAAGCTCAGTTGCATCCAGAGTTTGAATTTATCTCAGGTGTTCCCGTAAAAGATTTACTGTACAGCAACGATCGCATTGCCGGTGTAAAGCTAGGAGATGGGCGAGAGATTCCTGCTGTACTTGTGATTGGTACAGATGGTAGAAACTCGGTTGTACGACAACGTGCAGAATTAGAGTTAGTAAAACAGCAGAATAGTATAGATGTTCTGTGGTTTAAACTGGCCGCTCATCCTCGGTTTGTGGCGGATAATGTATTTTATTCAATCCTGAATGGCGGTAGCGGATTTAGTGTGTTTCATGGGGCAGAATCAGGAAAACTTCATCTGGCTTGGGTGCTATCTGCCGATGACAAAACCGATCGGAAACACACAGACTGGGCAGAAACTTTCGCATCGCTATCTCCTGCGTGGATGGCAGAACATTTCCGCAACTGTGCCGATACGATCGAATCTCCGATGCGATTATCTGTTGTGGTTGGTCGCTGTCCGCGCTGGCATCGATCGGGAATCATACTTTTGGGGGATGCTGCACATCCCATGTCTCCGGTTCGCGCTCAAGGAATTAACATGGCTTTGCGCGATGTAATTGTTGCCGCCAATCACCTTGTACCTTTATTGAAAGCAGGGGCTAATTGCGAGGATATTGACTTAGGATTATCGCGGATTCAGGCAGAACGCGAACCCGAAATTATTCGCGCCCAACAACTTCAAGCACAAGAAGCGTGGAAAGGCGAACAACTGCGAAAAAATGGATTATTGCGTTTGTTGATGATGCAAGCTGCTCCGTTTTTGGGTGGAAAAATTAAACAATTTTGGGTGAAAGGACAGTATGAATTGCGGCAAGGAGTAACAGAGGTAAAATTGGTGGTGTGAAAAGAGGAAAGTCACAATTAGGAGAAGATTTTATGCGATCGACAACTATCAAAGGACCGATCGGCACTATTCACATCATCGAAGCCAGCCCCCCTGTCACCGCTGGGGAGTCGGAACTGCTGCCGGTGATGTTCGTGCACGGTATGGCGGTGTCGGCGAACATCTGGGAGGCGCAGCTTGCCCGTGTCGCCCGTACCCGACGCGCGATCGCCCTTGATATGCGGGGACACGGCGATTCTGCACCGCCGGAGGACGGCAACTATGCGCCCGCCTCCTGTGCAGCGGATGTTTTGGCGGTACTGGATGGGCTGGGACTCGATCGAGTGGCGATCGTCGGGCACAGTTTGGGTGCTTGTATTGCCCTCGCCACAGCAGCCAGCGCACCGCACCGCATCGCGCAGTTGATCCTGGCAGATCCACCTGGAGATTTTACCAAGGTGTCTGCAGATGTGCGCGAGGAACGCATCGTTCCCTTCCAGAGGGTTCTGGAGACGGAGGATTGGCGGGCTGCTGTGGAAACCAGCTTCAATGAGGCGCTGACAGGAAGCACGGCCCAAACGCGCGATCGGATTCTCGCTTGGTTGGCGGCGACTCCACAGGATTGTCTGTGTGGAATGTATCGCGCGATGTTTGCCTTTGACGCTGTTGATGCTCTCGATCGCTACCTAGCAGCCCCTGGAACACGGGCCCACGCAATTATTGCTCCCTCAAACACTTTTCCGTTCAGCCTCCACATCCTCCGTCCCACACTTACCGCAACTACGATCGCCGATACCGGACACTGGCTGATGCTGGATGCGCCAGAGACTTTTGCTAGGGAACTTGATATTTGTTTGGAAGGTGTTTAATATAGATTTCGACAAAATCTGTTAGTCTTACCGCAATTCATCGAGAGTTAAGTTGTGGGGGTTTTTGAGGATGAAGGCATTGTTGTCTTTGATTAAGTCACCGCTACAGAGAATCGGTAAGCGTTCTTGATAAGCTTTAATCGCCAGGATATAATCTTTGTCTGCAAGTGAAGTTTGAATTTTCCGCAATTTGTCAGCAATGACGCCTATTAAGGTTATTTCGCCACTTAATTTGTCGGTGTTGGGGGTGTAAATTTGCATGACAATTCCCTGGAAGGTCATATTGGGGAGTGAGGTGATCAAGTCTGCTAATATTTCAATTTGAGAGCGATTTTCGACAATTTCTAGGGTTTCCATGACTTCGTACATCCGCAGAGCAAAACCGCTGAATTCTGGTTTGAGAGCTAAGAAAATTTCGTACTCTTCGCCTGCTTCATTCTTGCGAGTCCAGATGGATGATTTGTCACTGTCTCGGCTTTGTTCGTGCCATCCGTGCTTTTGTAAATAAGCAGCGACTTGAGGCGGTTCTAAGGTTTTGAGAATATCGGGGTCGCGGACTGTTACTATCATAGGAGTTCTCCTGATTCAATGCGCTGCATGAGAGTTTTTAAAGCGTCTGTGTTGAAAATGTTTTGTATGAGTATTTGAACAGTGACAGTGTTTTGATTTTGGGTGGGCGGTAGCCCTCGCAATGATGCCCAGTAGCCACAATAGCGCAGGGAGAGTTCTTGTTGAGATTGGCGCAACCAATCCTCTTGGCTTTCGGGTACTAAAACGATAATCAGAATGCGGGGGACGAAAGGGTTTTCTAGCCTTAATTCTTCATAGTTTTTAACTTCTAGGGGATATCGGATAATTTCATTATCTAGTAATTTTCTGGAGGTGCATTTTATTTGGACATCTAGGCGAGGGCGGCGCGTTGATTGTGATGGTCCCAAACCTGTAATAATTACGTCAACTCCTTCTGCATCTAAGGGACGCGGGGCTATTTGGAATGAGTAGCTTGCCGCGGCTGTTACCGCATAGACATAAGCATAGCTAAATTCCTCTTTTTGGGTGTTCAGAACCACGCTTATTTTAACCTCGATAATTTTAAACAGGTCTTTACCAAATAGCTAATCATTCATTATCTTCTTCATTGATTACTGATGTATTGTCTGGCATACGCCCTGGACGAGAAACTATAACTACGTCAAAAATACCCTTCAAATTTTTGAGTCCACTCTTTAATAAGTCGTGTTCTTCTGTCCTGCGAGAGTCATCCCAGATAAAAGCAATTATTTGTTCGTGGGGGGAGCCTTGAGCTAGGTATAAAGACGTATCTGCGGCAATTTCTTCAATAATTTTTTGGGGCTTGTCTTTGCGATACCAGAACTTGATTTCAATAACCAATTTAAGCGAGGGAATTTCTAGGTCTACTCTTGGTTTTTTCGGCCCTACCGATCTAGTATATTCTTCTTCTCGGATATCGGCGAACACGGCAGCTAATAAAAAATATAGCAAATTTTGCACGTGATATTCATTTTCTATGTACCATTGCCGAGGTGTACCGCCTTTTGTGCGTGGCTTTTCTTCCCATGTCCAACGTCGAAGCCCCGCTGGAACTTGTGTTAATAATTTGCTAACATCTTCCAAGCTAAAGGAGCCTAAAGCAGATTGAGAAGAAATGAGCCACCCTTTTTCGTAATTTTCTTTAACTGCCTTCAACTTTGACAGATGAGTCTCTAAATTCGTTTTAAGATTCGAGCCCGATGATACTTCAATTAATGAGGTTCGCTGACTGCTAGTTAATGGGATAACTTGCTCTAGAAGTAACTTGTAGTTAGTCTGCCACTTTTCCCAATCATAATTTCCATCCAAGACATATCTGTCAGGCCCTTGTATAGGTGAATCATCGAAACTGATGACAAATATGCCAGGTGGTTGATCGAAACTGGGAGATCTGGGTTGAGAAAATTCTCCAGGTATGACTTTTATTGCTTTGTACATGGCCTCTCCCTCAGCTATAAGTTCATTAAACTGAGCAAGGTATCTCTTAAAATTGTTTGAAGTTAACATAATTAGGTTTCTGCTTCCATTAATTAATTTCTTGATTTAAGGGAAATCCCACACTCAACTCTAGCAAAAAATCGCGGATGCGATCGATTCAAGCTTTCTCTAATTCTCGCTATTGCGCTTCTCGGCCTAAAAAGTACGGCCCGCACTTGATATTGCACAATACGTGCCTTAAGTTCTCGCAAAAAATCATGATAATCTTCAGCAATTGACGAACTATCCGCCAGAACCCACCCTCTGCCGATTTTCCCGAATCATCGCGTCTAACTTGGCACTCTCGGCAAATTGCCTCTCCAACTTCGCCGTCAAATGCAGCATCTTCTCGTCCAAACCCTCCTCCTCCTCCTCCGCCTCCGCCCCCACATACCTCTCAGGAGTTAAAACATAACACTTACCGTTTTGCTTTTTTGTTGCCTTTTGCCTCCGCACCAGTGTTACAACTCTTCTGGAAACTACATTTGCAGCCAATCTGCCCCGCCCGAACCCAACTGGTCTAACTTCTCCAGAAATTAGATAAAAAGCACCTAAAGTATGATGCGAAACTCGGGCAAAACTCTTATTCTATAAATCGATCGGGCATTAAACCGATATCCACAACCGCCAAGATTTAGTGCCAAAAATTAAATCTTTCCGGCGAAAACTTGCTATTTACTGAATAAGACTTTAAAATCCAGCTATGTAAATCAAACTCTCAATGAGCAGCCCTGCAAGCACAAACCCGAAAGGGGTCGCAAGTGCGAAAAAGCAGCAAAAGCTACCTTTTTTAAGTCTTTCAACAGCAAAGCATTGGCAGAAAAACCCAGGGATCGACGGTTGGCATCTTGGAACGAATGCTTTGCTCGCAATACTACAAATGTATCAAAACTTGTCAGCCAAATTTAGTCCTAACAGATGCCTAGCTGTAACTCTTGCTGCGTAAGGTTTCAGTTTCTAATTAGGCTGGTTTTATTGTCTTTAACTACTTGAGTGAGGATTTGCTCGCATGGTTTCGATTTCTACAACTCAATCCGATCGGCTACCTTTGTCTTCGCCAACCGTAACGGCTGCAACCCAAAGCACCGTGGCTGCAGCAACTGGGGTCTGCGTGACGGTTCACGGTCACTTTTACCAGCCACCCCGGGAAAATCCTTACCTGGACGCGATCGAACGCCAAGCCAGCGCCTCTCCCGCCCACGACTGGAACGAACGCATTGACATCGAGTGCTACCGCCCGAACGCCTTTGCCCGCATACTCAACGATCGCGGCGAAGTCACGGGGATCGTCAACAACTACGAGTATATGAGCTTCAACATCGGGCCGACCCTGATGAGCTGGCTCGAACGCTACGACGCGGAAGTCTACCAGCGGATTCTGGAGGCCGATCGCAAAAGCTGTCAGCGCCTCAACGGTCACGGCAACGCGATCGCCCAAGTCTACAATCACATCATCATGCCGCTGGCTAACGAGCGAGACAAATACACCCAAATTAGGTGGGGGATCGCAGATTTTCGCTCCCGGTTCGGTCGCGATCCCGAAGGAATGTGGCTCGCCGAAACCGCCGTAGACTACGCCACCCTCGAAGTTTTAGTCGCTGAAGGCATCCGCTTCATTGTCTTAGCCCCCTCCCAAGCCGAACGCTGCCGCCCGCTAATCGGGCAAAACCACGGAGGAGAACCAGCCGAAAATTCCGAATGGCACGAAGTCGGCGGCGGTCAAATCGATCCGACTCGCCCGTACCGCTGCTATTTGAAACCAGAAATGCGGTTAATGGCTGACCAACTCTCGCCGCTGAGCACTCACTATTTTGGCCGCCAGCACTCCCAAAATTCTGCAGCCGCACCTGCCAACACTCCCTACATTGATATCTTTTTCTACGACGGCCCGATCTCGCGGGATATGGGCTTCAATGACGTTCTCAGCAGCAGCCACCACTTGGCAGGGCGGTTGGGTCAAGCAGTACGGGGAGACCACCGACCGGCTCAATTAATCTGCGTGGCGACGGACGGCGAAACTTTCGGCCACCACAAAAACAGTACCGAAAAATGCCTCGCTTACGCCTTCACAGAAGAGTTTCCCCGCCGAGGCTGGACGGTGACGAATTTTGCTCATTATTTAAGTCAAAATCCGAGCGCTTGGGAAGTGGAACTCAAACCCGTGACGGCCTGGAGTTGCTCTCACGGGGTCGATCGCTGGCAAGATGATTGCGGCTGCGGTGGTGGTGGCGGATGGCACCTCAAATGGCGTCGCCCTCTGCGGGATACTCTCAATTGGCTGCGCGATCGGCTGATTCCGATTTACGAAGAAGCAGGGCGCAAGCTGTTGTGCGATCCCTGGAAAGCCAGAGATGAATATATTGAGGTTATCCGCGATCGATCGCCCGCTAACGTTGACAGTTTCCTCCAACGCCATCAAGTGCGCGAACTCGATGCCTCCGAACAGGTGGACGCCCTGCGACTGCTGGAAATGCAGCGCCACACCCTATTAATGTTCACTAGCTGCGGCTGGTTTTTTGAAGAAATCTCGCGGCCAGAAGGCGTGCAAATTCTGCGCTACGCGGCCCGGGCGCTGGAATTGGCGGGCGAAGTTACCGGCGTGCAGCTAGAAAAGGATTTTGTCGATCGACTAGCCCTCGTACCCAGCAACGTTGACTGTTTTAAAACAGGGGCAGAAGTTTACCGCCAACTGGTGGTGACAGCCCAAATTAGTCTCAAACAAGTGGCCGCCCACTACGCGATCAGTTCTCTGTTTGCCAAATTTCCCCGCGAAGAGCGAGTTTACTGCTATCAGGCCCTGCAGCAAGATTTCCAAATTCAGCGCATGGGCTCGATGACTCTGGCTGTGGGCCAATTGCAGTTAACCTCGGAAATTACGCGGGAAACAGAGATTTTTGTGTTTGCTGCGCTGCACCTCGGCGGCTGGGACTTCCACTGCTGCATTCAGCCTTTTGGCAGCCGCCGGTCTTACACTATGCTCAAAGAGCGGTTGTTTGGAGTTATGCAAGAAGCTTCGGCGTCCCACGCGATTCTGGAAATGGTGCGGCTGTTTGGGGATCAGTCCTTTAGCTTGCGGGATTTATTTGCTGAGGAACGCCACCGGATCGTGCAGTTGCTGAGTCAGGAAAACTTGACTCGGTTGGATCAGCTTTACACTCAGGTTTACCGCGAAAATTACGGGGTGATGATGGCGTTCCACCGCGACGAGTTGCAGGTGCCGGTAGAGTTGCAGGTGGCTGCTGAGGTGGCTTTGGGACACCGCTGTTTGACGGCGGCCAAGGCCCTGGAAGTGGAAACGGAGGATGTGGAACCGCTGCTGGCCGAAATTGAGGCGATCGCCACTGAAGCCGGCCATCTCCGCTGTCGGTTGAACGTTCCTGAAGTCAAGGAAATTTTGGAAAAGATGGTTTGGCGATCGCTTGACGCGCTGCTGCAACCAGGATCGGGCATGGAGGATCGCTCGCCTGTCACCTTAGAAGCTGATATCCGCACGATCGAGCGTTTGATTGCGGTGGGCGATCGGCTGAGTCTGGGTTTGTGTCTGGATCGATCGCAGGAACTGTATTTCGATTCTCTGTACAGTCAAATTGTGCCTCTGTGTTTGGGCTGGCTGCAACTGCAAGATGCCTCGGCGGGCGACAGTGTGGCCGCTGCCGTTGCCTTGGGGATTGCAGGTTCCGGCGCCGGCTGGGACTTGTCTTCGATCCGGCAGTTGCTGGAGTTGGGTCAAACCTTGGCCGTTGATGTTGAGTGTTGGTTAAATCAGTTAAGTAAATAGTTTCCCGATTAGCCGGCATCTATTCCCGCCCTTGAGAATCCGCCCGATCGAGCTTTAAAGGCCGATCGGGCCTGCGGGTTCAACCGAGAATGGATCGACATTTCGGCTGAGGTGGCTCGTGGCTGGGGATCGAAGCACCGACAGGGAACCGCCAACTTTGTTTAAGTTTTCGCTCTACTTGTGGGAAGATAAGAAAACTGTCGGCAAAGCGTACAAGTGTTAAGCACCCGTAAGCTTTGCAGAGTTTTGAAGAGAGAACACTAAATATAAGTCTATGAAAGTTGGCGATCGCGTTTGCATTAAAAACTCTGTTGTTGTCTACCACCACCCTGAAAATCGCAGTCAACCATTTGATATTAAGGGTATGGAAGGAGAAGTCGTGGCGATCGTTCACGAATGGCACGGCCGACCTGTCAGTGCCAATTGGCCGATTCTAGTACAATTTGACAAAAAATTTCGAGCTCATCTCAAAGAAGATGAGGTCGAATTGATATCTTCGGAAGTCTAGCTGTCTCAAAAGTTGAAGCCGGAGCCCAAAGACAATATCAAATCCCGTCAGTCGATTTTAGATTTTAGATTTTAGATTTTAGATTTACTCCACAGATGAATCTGGAAGGTTGAACTATGGTCTAAAATTTTGGGCTGATCGCAACTCCTGTGGGAAAGCACGTATCCGTTTTTGGGGGCGGGTCATATAACTGTTGTAGAGTTTGTAGTGAGGAGTTCAGTTTTTTCTGTGGCTTTTAGTCGATCTGCCGGGCTAAACTCCTTACTACAAACCCTCTTTTTTATTTAACCCTTAATTTTTCGACCGTCCCCGGCTAAACCAACCTAAAATATTCCAATCTCCCTGCATTTTCTGCAATTCCTGCTGATGCTGCTTGGCTGTAGCGTAATACCACTGGCAGTGAAGTTCTAGTTCTTGACGGTACTTAATTTCATCGTAAAACTCGCGGACAATTTGGTGTCTCTGAAAAATTTCGGCCGCGGGAGTCGGTTCTGGGGCAATGTTTTGCAACTCGTGGGGCAGCATGATTGTTTGGGGGCGGGTGTGGCTAATATGGGCTGTAATGACTTTAAGCTAGCACACTCACTCAATTTTGGATTTTAGATTTTAGATTTTAGATTTTAGATCGTATCCGTTTGATTGGGAATTTTATCTGATGAAGTTTTGTAGGCGGGTTCGCCCAGATATTTGATAAGTATAGACAAATTATATAAACCCGCCCCTATAATTGGGATGCAACCGGATTTGATATTAGTTTAAATTCTTCAATCTAAAATCCAAAATCCAAAATCTAAAATCTATTAAAGCCATCCCCGCAGCCGATAAACGATTAAGCCGATGTATTCTTTTAAAGCTTTAGTTGACTGGTTTAACTGATAAGTATCCGGCAATAAATCCAGTGCGACTGCTTGCCCATTGTTTTGGGATGCTGCGATATCCTGCTGCGTTATCTGGAAGTCTGTTGGTGCGGGAATTGCTTTTATTCCTTGACGCTTGAAAATTAAGAGCGATCGAGTCATGTGCATCGCCGATGTCACTAGCAAAACCGGCCCTTTTATGCCTTTAGCATCTAAAATTTTCCGCACGTTGACGGCATTTTGATAAGTGTTGTGTGAATCGGGGTCTTGCAGAATTGCTGATGCCGGTACACCCATTGTTTGGGCAATTTCTGCCATGTCTGCCGATTCGGGAGCCCCGCCGCCTTTCCAATCTACTCTACCGCCGCTGAGAATTAGCAGAGAAGCTTTGCCTTGCCGATAAAGTCGGGAACCGTAGATTATTCGATCGCCCGCTTCCGCTAATTCTACCCAAGGACGGGGAGGTAAAGCTGCTTTGACACCGCCACCCAAGACGATTATCGCTTCAGCTTGAGGGAGTTCGGCGGTTGATAAGTTTTGCCATTCGAGCGATCGAACTAACAATTTTGAAACCCAACCGCTACTTCCGAGGAGTAAAATAATTAAAGCCGCAGCAATTGGCACCGCCGCCCATTTCGGACGCTTCCAAAGGGTGATTAAAGCCGCCATCATTAACAGGCAACTCAACCCCAAAGGATAAATAAACAGCGGCAGGAGTTTCGAGAGAAATACAAACATTAAGCAAGTAATTCAAATTGCTCGTTAGCGGTAATGGGTAATTGGAAATGAACGAGCGTTAGTCACTAATCTGTAATTAGTAATTTAAGTGGCGGGAGTGGTTAATTTTTAGTAGAGAGTTGTGAATTATGAACTCTTTAACTTAAAGCTTACAACTCAATACTCAAAACTATTTTCGGTGCTAGCGACGATCCTCTGGTCCAGATAACCAGCCAAACAATGTAGCAGCATCACCCCTAGAGGTTTTGCTATATTTATGGGCGTCCCTTTGCACTACTTCTTTATTGACGATAGCATCTGAGGTTTTGTCCTTGGAATTCATATTCGGGTTGAGTAGTAATTCGTTGTGCCACCAAGCGACAATTAAACCTGCTGCCACGCCACCGATGACACCCAAGCCGAGACTCAGGACCAGCGTACATCCTACTAAGCGAAACCCAACGGTAAACAACACAAACCATATCAGCGCGGGGCTAAACCCCTTGGAGTCTCCGGTAAATTTTGGCATGAGCTGTAAGTTTTGTTTTTAATAATACAGAAAGATATTGACAATATTAGCAGACAATCAAATTGGCAAGGGCGATCGCTCTGCAACTACTCCCCACAAATCACGTTTAATTGTACCTCTAACTCTTGCGCGGTATCTACAATCGTTACAGAAATTTGCTCTAATTCTGTAAAAGGTTCAAAAGCTGCTTGCTGCGAACTCAATAGTTCGGCTGTCGCGTCGGCTATATCGCCCCTACGCTGTTGCAGTCGTTCTCGCAAGACTTCAATTGGTGCGGTGCAGTAAATAATTTGCAGGGGCAAGCTGTGGGATTGAGCCTGATTAATTGCATCGGTTCTCGATTTTTGGCGATCGAACTTTGCATCTAAAATCACATCCCAACCTCGGTCAGCCAGAATTATCCCCAACTCTAACAATCTACCATAAGTCTGCGCGGTCATTTCATGCGAGTATAAATCTTGCCCGCCGCGTTCATTTAAAGGAATCCCCCCTAGATGTTTGCGAACCGCATCAGAGCGAATGTGAATTGCCCCAGTGTGGCTAGCCAAATATCGAGCTGCTGTACTCTTGCCCGAACCCGACAAACCCGACATCAAAGTTAACTTTCCACGACGCGGTTGTGTGTATTGCCAAGCCAGTTTATAGTAATGAGCTGCTGTCTGTGAAATCTCTGATTTTTGGGCTGTTGAAATAGCGGCATCGTCCAACAGTAACGAAGTTACTTTCGCTCTAACATAAGCTTGACGGCTCAAATACAGAGGCAACACTTGCAGTCCTTCCCAATCCCCTGTTTGTTCGGTGTAAGTATTGAGAAAAGCATTACCTAAGTCTCTGCGCCCCCGCGATTCCAAATCCATTACCGTAAAAGCTACATCGTACATCACATCAACAAAGCGGAAAGGCTCGTTAAATTCAATGCAGTCGAACAGCAATATTTTATCTTGCCAGAATGCTATATTCCGCAAGTGCAAATCTCCGTGGCACTCGCGAATTTTATTATTGGCAATCCGCAGGTTAAATAACTCTTGATTTTCCGCAAAAAACGCATCACTATAATCTTTAGTTTCCTGATATTGTGTCTGACTCTGCGGTCTGCCGATATATTTTTGCGAAATCCGGTAATTGTTATCTATTGCTGTGCGAATCTGACTGACTTCGCCAAATGTGCGAATGTAGCTATTACTAATTGCCCGGCTGTGAAAGTTGGCAACTTCCCGCCCTAAGTCTGCCATAAGTTGCTCTGTTAACAGTCCGCGTTCCAATAAACTAAGCAACAGCGAATCTTGAGGAAACTCCCGCATCTTCAGCACATACTCTACAACATTTTCTGTAGATTTTAGTGCAGGTAAGTAGCTGCCCAACTGAAACGAATCCCCACTTTGAATAATTGGCAAAACTTCTAGATAAATTTCTGGTGCCGTGCGCTTATTCAGCAGCAATTCTTGGGTGCACAAATGCTGCCTTTTCTCCAAAGTTGAATAGTCTAAAAAGCCAAAATTGACTGATTTCTTGATTTTGTAAGTATAATCTCCTGTCAGCAAAACAAAGGAAGCGTGAGTCTGAATTAGCTGCACGGGTTCTGTCACCCCGTGAGGGTAAAACCCGGGCTGCAACATTTGCTGAATCAGAGGTGGGAGACAAGTCATAGCGATTTTAGATTTGGGATTTTAGATTTTAGATTGGGAATTTTGGATTTTGAATTTTAGATTTTAAGTTGGGGACTTTAGATTGGGAATGGGGATGTTGACTTTAATCCGATTTATTATAGAGTTGATAGTTAGTGTAAAAAAAAGCAGCGATGACAGAAAATAATCAAGATTCCCGTTCCGTGGATGTGTTTGGCGTGGGAAATGCCCTTGTAGACATCCTAGCATTGGTAGAAGATGAATTTGTACTCGACCACGGGCTGAATCGCGGCGGGATGACGCTGATGAATTCGGAAACGCAGGGGGGGATTTTACACGATTTAGAGCACAATTCGCTGCAAATGCGATCGGGCGGTTCGGCTGCAAATACGATGATTGGTTTGGCTCAGAGCGGCGGTAAAGCGTATTATTCGGGGAAGGTTGCTAAGGATACTAACGGCGAATTTTATCGGCAAGATTTGCTGGCGGCGGGGATTGATTTTAACGTGCATCCTGCTGCTGAGTCGAACGGGCCTACGGGTACTTGTGTTGTGCTGACTACGCCGGATGCGGAACGCACGATGTGTACTAATTTGGGGGTTTCTACTACTCTGGCTGCGACTGATATTGATGTCGATCGCCTGAGTCACTGCAAGTACAGTTATGTTGAGGGTTATCTTTGGGATGCTCCCGATCCGAGAAAGGCTAGCATTGAGACGATGGAACAGTCTAAGCGTCTGGGTGTGAAGGTGGCTTTTACTTTTTCGGATGGCTTTTTAGTCGATCGCTTTGCTGATGATTTTCACAAGGTGGTTTCGGAATATTGCGATGTAATTTTTTGCAATGCTGATGAAGTTCGGAGCTTTTTTAAGGAAGAATCTTTGGAAGAGTGCGCTCGGAAAATGAGCGAGATTTCGGATTTGGCTTTTATCACTAATGGAGATAAAGGCTGCATGGTGGTGGAGAACAAACAGATTGTCGATGTGGCGGGATTTCCGGTAAAGGCGATCGATACTGTGGGTGCTGGCGATGCTTTTGCGGGCGGTGTTTTGTTTGGAATTACTAACGGTTTGAGTTCTGTACAAGCGGCGCGCTGGGGCAATTTCTTGGCTTCTAGGGTGGTGCAGATTCACGGGCCTCGGCTTGAGGGTTCTCAGGCTCATCTTTTGAGTGAGGTGATTTCTGGTTAAGAATTGAAAGGGGCGATCGCACTTTTTGGATTAAGGGCGATCGCTCTTTTTTGAACCGATCCATTGTGCCACAGTGGATGGAGATGAGAAAAGGGCGTGTTAAAATCAATAAAAGTTTAACTAATCGTACCTCAGATGGTAACAACCACATTGACTCCTCCTCAACAAAGTAGCGAGGAAAAACTAATTACTTTGACAGGCATTAAATGGTCAACATTTAAAGCGATAATGTCAGATGTCGGCGACGGTAGAGCGTGGAGAATTACCTATGCTGAAGGAGTTTTAGAAATCCGAATGCCACTTACAGAACATGAAGAACCCAAGGGAATGATTGAAAGCTTTGTAGAAGCTTTCGCAGACGCACTAGATATCGAGGTGAGAAAGCTAAGTGCTCTTACTCTGGAACGGGAAGATTTAACTCGTGCTATTGAACCGGATAGCTGCTTCTACGTTCAAAATGAATCGGTAGTTAGAGGTAAAAGTATCAATTTACCCGCCGATCCGCCACCGGATTTGGTAGTCGAATCAGACTACACGAGTTCTTCTTTGAATAAGTTCTCAATTTATGCTTCTCTGGGAGTTCCTGAAATCTGGAGATATCGCAATCAATGTTTTGTAGTGTATCAATTGGTTGAGGGGAATTACGAAGAGAGGGAGAACAGTTTGGCTTTTCCGTTTTTGCCGATCGCCGAAATTCCGGGTTTGATAGAGCAAAGTAAGTAAGGATTCAGGTGGTGGGTATTGACAAGTGTGATACTGGAAAGTAGGATATAGCAATTATGAAAAAAAACCTGCCACCCAAACTCAACAGTGAAATCTTAAAACAGTTGGCGACAGAGAAACTCGTAGAGATGATAGTTGAGTAGGCGAGGGCTATAGAGCAGTTAAAATGCAGAGTAATACAGCTAGAACAGGAAATAGAGAAACTTAAAATCAGCAGAGATTTAGACAGCACAACATCATCAAAGCCACCATCGTCCGATATCCTCAAAAAAAGCGAGAAAAAACTAGAAGCTCAAACAGAGGAAAGGGAGACACCAAAACGTAAACCAGGAGGACAACCAGGACATCCGGGAAAAACGAGGAAGGGGTTTGGTCGAGTAGATAGATTTGAGATATTACGACCGCAAGTGTGCAGATGTTGTGGTCAAGGGGAATTCAGTGGCGAACCAATAAAAATAGATACACAGCAAGGAGCTGCGGTTAGTAGAGAGTCCAATAGAAAGAGTAGAATATCAAAGATATACCTGTATTTGTAGCGAATGTGGGGAAACACTTTCCAGCAGACTGGTCGCCAGAAATAGTACCGGGACAAGATATCGGAATCAGACTGCAAGCTTTTTTGGGATGGATAAATAATTACGGACAATTATCCTACGAAAAACAACAAGAACTGTTGTGGGAATTAGGAAAAATAGACAATTGAGTGAGAACTTTAGTAGCCACCCATGAACGAATAGATGATGCAGTGGCTCAAAGTATTGACCTGCTCAAAGAGTGGGTCAAACAAACCCAGCCCAATATCCATGCGGATGAAACGCCTGGGATGGTCAAGGGGATTAAAGAATGGTTATGGATTTGTGCCAACACAGATTTCGGATTATTTCATGCGGCGGGTACTCGTTCTCGCTCCGAGTTAGAATTAATTCTGGGTGCAAGCTATATAGGTGTCCTCAGTTCCGATGACTATAGTGTTTATAATGGTTATTCAGTCAGAGCGCAACAGAAATGCCTAGCCCATTTACGCCGTCATTTCAAAAAGCTGAGCAAGTTACCAGGTTTACATAATCAGGAGATAGGCGTCAAATTTATTGATTTGATCGATGAAGGCTTTCATAACGGAGCTTTCTACCAAAAAACTCTCGCTTATTGACGAGTTCTGGAGTTGGGCATCCCTGTTTAAATTAAAAATTGAATCTGCACTCTTAACTTGGTTTGAGCGAGCCGGAGCCTAAGCAAGTAAACTGTTACGTTCCTTGCTCCATAAAGCCGATCTCCGGGTGATATTTTCTGAATAACCCAGAGATTCCACCAGATAATAATTTAGCCGAACGAACGTTACGTTTAGCCGTTACAAAAAGAAAAGTTAGTGGCGGTTCCCGTTCAATGTCACGGTTCCAAGATACTGCCAATTTATTGACAGTTATACAAACTTGCCGTCGTCAAAGACGTTCAGTCCGCCGAGTTTTTTGAGCAAGCTATCAAAGCGAGGGTTAATCCTGTTGTGCAGACCCCATCTTTAATACCCCAACTTGAGACCTGAATCCTTACCTAGTCGATAATTTCCAGGACTGATTTTGGCAACAATTTATCTTTAAACCAGACTACTTTGGCTGGCACGTCATTTACATTCACCCCAGCTTTTTCCAAATTCAGGCGTTCGGAAATAGCTAAAATCAAGTTATCGCATTCAGACTTCTGTACTTGTGCAAATTTCTTTTGCAAATACTCGGGCCGCCAATAGCCAACTATTTCTAATAAAAACACTCGCCCGTCGGGATGCACCAACCGAAAGTCGGGAATCATCACACTACCTGGAATCGGAATTAAATCAACTTCTCGCTCTAGTTGCCACTCGGTTTTTGTGGAATTCCATCTTTCAGCAAATGCTGCTTCTAACATACTATCATAAGGCTTGCCAGGGGGATAGTGGCTGACTAAACCGCAGTCGGAATTGAGGGTGAATTTACCTGTTTTCAAAACGCCACTAAAAGGGTCTTTTGTGTGCAGTGTCGAGTGCATACTCCATTTGGTGACGTGCAGTAGTGCGGGCAGCATTTTCGCGAGGGCTAAGCCGTAGCGGGTGCTGGGTTTGAATAAGCTTGTAGGGCCGTCTATTGTCAGTGTAAAACCGTGGTCTGCATCGCCTTCGATGTAAGTCATTAATTGAAAGAGTTTCAGATAGCGAAATAAGAGTTTGTATTCTCCTGGATCGTTGCGGTGGGCGGTTAATTGGACTTGACTGGCGCGGTAAAATATGCCTTGAACTTGAGAAAGATTGTATTTGTGAAGCAAGTTTTCTGGTGTTGGTGGATTAAACTCAGTGAGGATTTTGTTTTCGTTTAAATCGGCGTATAAACCTGTAGTGATTTCGTGAGGCAATACTTCTCTGTTTAACTCTTGGCTGAGTTCAGATGCTACTTTTTCCAGGGTTAATTGGGTGGATTGAGGGCTGGGAGTCTCACGCGCGGACAAGGCAAAAACCCGCTGTCTCAGCTCTGAGGGTTCTAGGGGACTGATGACTTCTAAGGTGCAGAAACCGCTTTTCAGCAGGTGCGCTAATCCCCGTTTCAGCCGATAATCCGGGCTGTCGCCTTCTAATTCTAGCAAGCGTCCGTCGAGTTCGCCTTGGGTTTTGCCGATCGACTCTTGGAAGCAGTCGATCATTTCCGTAGCTGCTTCTAAGTTTTTAGCATCTATCTTAAGGCGGAGAGGAATAATTGATTCTCCGTTTTGGCGGTGACTTAATAAATCAGTTGGTAACATACGCAGTCAAAAGTTTTACTCAATTCTTCGTTCGACAATCACCATAACTCCCCTAAGTTTCCCCTCTTCTGTCAAGCTTTGGGTAGTCCGAATTCGCCGATCGGAACTAACAAGATTGATTGTTTCAACCGCCCTCAGAATGCCAGTGGCTTTGTCCCATATTTGAAAAATTATCAAATTGTCTCCAACTTCTGTCGCTAGTGTTTTGTAGTTGGAAAAAATAGAGTCGGGACTTTCTATTTGTATTTTTCCTTCACCTACTACATTTCCCACAAAATTTTGGGTTTCACTCTTGCCATTGGCATAAGTTTGAACGTTAGTTTGCCTCCACTCGTTGTCCACAATTTCCTGGGTTAACACGGCTGTAAAACGCTGGGTTTCTTGGAAATCAGCATTGAGTATTGTCCAAGTTCCCTTCCAAACTCCTGTATGTTTGGGGAAGACTTTAAAGTTACTTATTTGTGAGAGATTGATCATTTTCCGGTAAGATGAATTAGTTAATATTGAGATTATACACTAATTTGGCAATCTTGAAAATTCCTTGAAATCATCATTTTTTCCCACTTTGCTGTGATTCGGCTGCTTTTTTAGTCGCCTCTCGGTTGACTCCTTCAGTTGACAGTTGACCGCTTTATAGCGACCTCTACCTCGAAGGAAGAGGATTGGAGTAATGAATAGTCTTCTTTTAATTTCTCCCGCTTATGCTTGGGGCTTTAAACCAATTCTTTCTGGTAAATGTATTTTAGATTTTAGATGTTAAATAGACGTAGGAGTGCTTTAATTATATAACCACCCTTTCGCTAAGACTTCCATCCCACAACTAACTTATTTAGGCTTGCTACCAGGGAATTTCATCATTATTTTCTCCCCATTTTGCGGGTGATTCTGCTGCTTTTTTAGTCACCTCCCGGTTGACTCCGTAAATGGGTGTCGGTTTGACAGTTTCTAATTTATGATATTCTGGCTTGGGCGGTTCAATTGGTGTTTTTGCTTGGGGTTTGTGAGGCTGCATTCCTCCCCGGCGGCGTTGAGAAGTTCTTTCTTCGCTGGTGTCTTCGGTGACGACTTCGTAGAGAATTGCTAACTTATTTGCATCGCTGCTTTTGCGGAGAACTCGACCCAATCGCTGGATGTATTCGCGTTCGCTGCCCGTACCTGATAAGATGATAGCAATTCGGGCGTCGGGAACGTCCACTCCTTCGTTGAGGACGTGGGAGGCGACTAGGGTTTTGTATTCGCCGCTGCGAAAGCGTTCGAGGATTTCGTGGCGTTCTTTGACTGGGGTTTGGTGGGTAATTGTGGGGATGAGAAATTCTTGGGAAATTCGGTAAACTGTGGCGTTGTCTCCGGTGAAAATTAGGGTGCGCTGGGGAGAGTGTTCTGCTAGTATTTGAGCTAAAACTCGCAGTTTTCCTTCGGTACAAAGGGCGATTTCTTTGGCTTGGCGGTGGGCTAGCATGGCGCGCCGTCCTAGGGGCGATCGCGCGCTTGCCATGATAAACTGTTTCCAACCTTCGAGGCTGGATATTTTGATGTTAGACTGTTTTAAGAAGTCGTTACGAATGTTGATTAATTCGGCGTAGCGAGATCCCTCTTCTTTTGACAGTTTTACCATGATTTGAACTATTTTATGATCGGCTAAAGCATCACCTGCCAAATCTTCGGGTCTTTTGCTAAATACTGTCGGGCCGATGAGAAAATGCAAATCGCTGTGGCGGCCATCTGTGCGATCTGGTGTGGCTGTCAGTCCGAGTCGAAAAGGCGCGATCGCATATTCTGAAATTACTCGATAAAAGTCCGTTGGCAAATGGTGGCATTCGTCAAAAACCAGCAAGCCGTATTTATTGCCCAAGGTTTCTGCATAAATACTTGCACTGTCGTAAGTTGCGACTAAAATTGGCGTTTTGTCCCGCGAACCTCCCCCCAACAATCCGATTTCGATGTCTGGAAAAGCTGCTTTTAAATTAGCATACCACTGGTGCATTAAATCGAGAGTTGGTACTACAATTAATGTACTGCGACCAGTGACTTGCATGGCTAATTGTGCCAGATAAGTTTTGCCGGAAGCGGTGGGGAGGACGACTACTCCTTGGCTTCCTGCTTCTTGCCAAGCTGCCAGGGCCTGTTCTTGATGTGGGTAAGGCTGCATTTCCACGCTGGGTACGAGTTCGAGTAGTTCGTATCCCCTAGCTTCGTCGGTAAAGTGAATGCAGTCGGCTTGGAGGCATTCTACCAGCGGGCGGTAGTGAATCGCCCGAATGCGGTATTTTTCCACGCGATCGTCCCATGTCGCAAAGTCCACCCAGTCTCTTCCTTTGGGCGGCGGGTGCAGCAATAGAGTTCCGCGATCGAATGTTAAGGTAGGTATGCGTGGCATTTGTTTTGAGACTCGCTGAGTGCAAGCCTGTTAAATTATAAGCGATCGATCAAATATATTGACTCTTCTTGAAATTATCTGCGTTACTCTGTGTTAATCTGCCCTACATCTGCGGTCGATCTATTAATCAAAAAATTATGTAATTCAAGTCTAAATTTAGGAACTTGCGATCGCACTGGATAAAAATTAAACAAAAATTATCCTAGCCCAGCCGGATTGCCAAATCTAAAATCTACAAGAGTATTGTCCCGCTGGGGATGGTTTTTAGGTTAGATTCGATTTACGTATGCCTGAGATTAGAGGTTATAGATGGAAATAGGCGTCCCCAAGGAAATCAAGGATTTAGAGTTTCGAGTCGGGCTTAGCCCCACAAGTGTCCGGGCTTGTTCGGACAAAGGCCACACAGTTTTTGTAGAAACGAATGCTGGTGCTGGGGCCGGTTTCGCGGACCAGGACTACGTTCAAGCAGGGGCTAAGATTGTCTTAAAGGCTTCAGATGTCTGGAAGCGCGAACTAATTGTTAAAGTTAAAGAACCGCTGCCTGCTGAGTACCCGCTGATTCAAAAAGATCAGTTGCTGTTTACATATTTGCACTTGGCTGCCGATCGCACATTAACCCAGCATTTAATCAGCAGCGGAGTCCAGGCCATCGCCTACGAAACCGTCGAACTCCCGGACAGAAAATTGCCACTGCTGACGCCGATGAGTATTATTGCAGGGCGTTTGGCCGTGCAGTTCGGAGCTCGGTTTCTGGAACGACAACAAGGTGGTCGGGGCGTACTTTTGGGCGGTGTACCGGGGGTAAGACCGGGTAAAGTTGTGATTTTGGGCGGCGGAATTGTCGGCACAGAAGCAGCCCGAATTGCTGTAGGAATGGGCGCTAGAGTGCAGATTTTAGACGTAAATGTCGATCGCCTAGCCTATTTAGAAACTGTGTTCGGTTCCAGAGTAGAATACCTCTACAGCAGTCCTTTGCAAATAGAAGCAGTTGTTCCCGATGCCGATTTGTTAATCGGTGCGGTTTTGGTTCCGGGCAAAAAAGCTCCTATTCTGGTTTCTCGCGAATTTGTTGCCAAGATGCACCCCGGTTCTGTGATTGTTGACGTAGCCGTTGACCAAGGCGGCTGCGTGGAAACTTTGCGGGCAACTTCTCACACAAATCCTACTTATGTTGAGGAAGGAGTCGTGCATTACGGCGTGCCGAATATGCCGGGTGCCGTTCCTTGGACTGCGACTCAAGCTTTGAATAACAGCACTTTGCCTTATGTTTTGCAGTTGGCAAATAACGGGATTAAAGCTTTGGAAATGAATCCGAGTTTGGCGAAGGGATTGAACGTGCAGAATCACCGATTGGTGCATCCGGCCGTGCGCGAGGTTTTCCCCGATTTGGCCGATTAGATTTCCTTTTTTTCAGCAAATCCCGTAGGGTGTGTCAGATCAAAGCTTGTGGATTATTAATAACGGGACGCGATCTGAGGCACCCTACTCAACTACACAGCGTTTGGGGATGTTTGGCTAACAGTAAATCCTCGAAACTAAAGCATTTCTAAACCCGAACAGTAATTTGTGCAAAATATTACTCGCAGCCCAGAAAAAAATAAATTCCCCAAAACACTTGACATATCGGCGAACCTATGGCAGAGTAGTAATTCGTGACCGATGCGGAACTGGCGGAATTGGTAGACGCGCATGATTCAGGTTCATGTGGTGCAAGCCTTCCGGGTTCAAGTCCCGGGTTCCGCATTCCAAAGGCAGAAGGAAGTTTGGGGTTAACCCGATACAGGCAATAACCCCATTCGCTCTGCTGAATAAAACAATGCTGACAAGTATTCAAAACCCCCTAGTTAAAGAAATTCGCAAGCTGCACAGCTCGAAGGGACGCAGGGAACAACAATTATTTTTACTCGAAGGGACGCACTTGCTCGAAGAAGCTTGCGCTGCCAAATACCCGCTAGCAACGGTTTGCTGCACTCCCGAATGGCTCGATCGGCACGGGGAACTGTGGGAGCAAGTTGGTAATTTAGCCGATCGCACAGAATTAGTAAGTGCAAAAGTGTTAGAGTCGATCGCCACTACAGTCGAACCCGACGGCATTGTCGCCACCGCACCCCGCACCGCAACAGATCCCGCAAAATTGTCAACTTTAGGAATAGCCCTAGAAACAATCCAAGATCCCGGCAACTTGGGGGCGATCGTCCGCACGGCTGCGGCTGCTAATGCTGACGGTTTGCTGCTGAGCGCAGACTGCGCCGATTTAGACCATCCCAAAGTGCTGCGCGCCTCCGCAGGAGCTTGGTTTAAGCTGCCAATCGCAGTCAGTCCAGATTTAACCGCCGAAGTCTCGGCCTATAAAAATCGAGGAATGCAAATTTTAGCAACTGTCGCCGGGGCCAGTTTAAGTTATTGGGAAGTAGATTTGCGAGTGCCGACTCTGATAGTTTTGGGCAACGAAGGTTCTGGTTTGTCGGAAGAATTGAGGAGTTTGGCCGATCGACAAATCCAAATTCCCCTGAGTCGCGGCGTAGAATCTTTAAATGTGTCGATCGCCGCAGCCCTCATGTTGTACGAAGCTCAACGGCAAAGAAGTCATTAGTCATTATCTGTTGGGGCGGGCTCATCAATATCTGTAACTTCATATTCAGGGTATTGAAAAGCTGTTGGGCATTTAAAGTGTATTTTTTGTATTTTTTACTTGCACTGTGCCAAAAGGATCAAATCCCCTCCCACCTCCCCCTCTCCCCATCTCCCCATCTCCCCATCTCCCCCTCTACCCATCTACCCCTCTGAGATTTGGCCGATTTTGTTTAATATGATGCAACTGTAAAGCCAGGAAAGCGGGTACTCTCGTACCAACAGTTCAGGCTGGCATGAAATAAATATGAAGAAGTGTAGCCAAGTGCTCTCACAAATGTTAAGATTCTTAACATAACGTAGTATTGTGCACGCCCCAACCAAAACCTAACCTGAGACGGTGCTGACTGGGAGTAGTAGCTAGCTACCATAAAATTAAGCCTCTTTAAATGGAAGGAAAGCGCAAGTCCCCGCCCGCTTTCCTTCCCAGCTAAAGCTAGGGGTTTGCGACTACCGCAAACCTTTAGAGGCACAGATCCTCAGCGGGAAAAGCTCATGAAAACTCTTAAGTCCTCAGATACAGATTCTGTTCGCGCTTACTTGCGGGAAATCGGCCGCGTTCCCTTGTTGACCCATGAGCAAGAAATACTCTACGGGAAACAGGTACAGCGCTCAACCGCACTGCATCAGGAGAAAAATATTTTAGCCGAAGAGTTAGGCCGCGACCCGACGGCGGCTGAATGGGCACAGGCAGTTGGGCTGTCTGAGGCACAGTTGCAGCGGACGATCGAGCACGGGGAAAGGGCAAAACGCCAAATGGTGGAAGCGAATCTCCGCCTGGTAGTGTCTGTTGCCAAGAAATATATCAAGCGCAACGTAGATTTACTGGATCTAATTCAGGAAGGCACGATCGGGATGCAGCGGGGAGTAGAAAAATTTGACCCGACTAAGGGCTACAGATTTTCTACTTATGCTTATTGGTGGATTCGTCAGGCAATTACTCGGGCAATCGCTGAAAAAGGTCGCACCATCCGCTTGCCGATCCACATTACCGAAAAGCTCAACAAAATTAAAAAGGCTCAGCGCCAACTGGCTCAACAGCTTGGTCGCGCGGCCACGGCTGCTGAATTGGCATCAGAGCTCGAATTGACTCCCAAACAGATTCGCGAATATCTCGATCGCGCGCGCCTGCCACTTTCCCTGGACTTGCGCGTGGGAGACAATCAAGATACAGAGTTGGGCGATTTGTTGGAAGATACGGGTACTACCCCGGAAGATTTTGCCCTGCAATCTTCCCTGCGGACTGACTTAGACCACCTGATGGCGGAACTGACTCAGCAACAGCGAGAAGTGCTCGCCTTGCGGTTCGGTTTAGAAGACGGACAAACCCTAACTTTGGCAAAAATAGGCGATCGTCTCAACATCAGTCGGGAACGAGTGCGGCAAATAGAACGGGAAGCTTTGACCAAACTCCGCAAGCGCAAGCAAGATATCAACGATTATCTAGCCAGCTAGCTAGATTGGGGATTGGCGATCGGGTTCCCCCCCCTGGCAATCCCCAATCTAAAATCGTAAAAACCGCCGCTTTTAATTCGGTTGTGCCCACTTGGTTGCTATGACTGTCCTGCTACATTAGTAATTACTTAGTAATAAAGATCAGCAGCGATCAGATAAGGGTTATTTAATTTAACCGCCCGCGTCTAACATAACAAGCTGTCTCTGAAACGGAGGTACTCGTGAGCAACTCATCTAATAAATCCCCAGAATTCTTTGAAGAAGACGGAGAAAATGCCAACTTATTATGGCAATACGTGCAGTCAATGGCTCCCGACACAGTTTCTCAGTTGTCTAAGCCGACTTCTCACGAAGTGTTTCAAGTAATGGAGCGAAATATTGTTGGACTATTGGGGAATTTGCCTTCGGAACACTTCGGGGTGACAGTGACTACCAGTCGCGAACATTTGGGTAGATTGCTCGCCTCAGCTATGATTAGCGGTTATTTTCTCAAAAATGCCGAACAGCGAATGACTTTTGAAAAGTCCCTACAAGCCAGTGAGAGACACGGCTCGGACGATTAGTAGATTGTTAACATTTAAGTGATCCAAGTGTCAAGCCCCCCCTCGCAAGATGGGGGCTTAATATTTTAGATTTTAGATTTTAGATTTTAGATTTTAGATTTTAGATTTTAGATTTTAGATTTTAGATTTTAGATTTTAGATTTTAG
>NZ_JAUBUR010000051.1:32203-37778 GCF_036705485.1 Microcoleus sp. AT9b-C3
ATTAAATAATTGAATAATTATTGATATTATTCTTAAATTCCCAATACCCAATTCCCAATACCCAATTCCCAATTAATATGTCTCTTCCTCCATTGGCCCACAAAGTTATCGGCGTTGCTGCAATCTGGAACGATCGCCAACAAATTTTGATTGACAAGCGCCGACAACATGGACTGCACGGGGGTTTCTGGGAGTTTCCGGGCGGAAAAATAGAGCCTGGGGAAACAATCGAAGCTTGCATAAAACGGGAAATTATGGAGGAGTTGGGGATTGTCGTAGAAGTAGGCGATCGCTTGATTACAATTGACCACGACTACACTAAATTTACAGTTAGACTATACGTGCACCACTGCCGCCACATCAGCGGGGAACCGCAAACGATCGAATGCGATGAAATTCGCTGGGTGACACTTGACGAAATTGACCAATTTACTTTTCCCAAGGCAAACGCACAGATTATTGCTGCACTGCGGAAAACTTGAGCTGTAATCTCAAACTCGGTTGCTACTGACAACTGTCAACTGTCAACTATTTTTGGACGGGCAGAGTAAAGTGAAAACAACTGCCTCTATCGGGTACAGAGTCTACCCAAATTTGACCGTAGTGGGCGCGGATGATGCCTTGACACAGAGACAGTCCAATGCCGTAACCGTCTGTTGATTTATCTCGCTGCAAGCGAAAGCTGTCTTCAAAAATGCTCGCGCAATCTTCTTCAGGAATTCCCGGGCCGCTGTTGCAAATGCTGACTTGAACTTTGTAAGCGGTGCGGTGGAGAATGGAAAGATTAACAGTTCCTTGGTCTGGGGTGTACTTGCTGGCGTTGTCAAGCAGGTTGACTATGACTTGTTTGATGCGATCGGGATCGGCATAAACCAAGGGCAAATCTGCAGGAATGTCTGTTTCTAAGTTCAGACTTTTCGCCTGAAATTTGTCTTGAAATTGCCCTATTACATCTTGACAAATCTCCCCCAGTTCGATTCTTTTTGGTTCAATGTGGAGTTGAGCGTTTGTACCCCGGGCTGCTTGCAGGATATCTGTAATCATCCGATCGACAATTTGGATTTGGCGGCGGGCTTGTTTCATCAAATGAGCCGCCAGACTCGGTGTCAAACGCGACTTTTCCCCCTCTTTCACCTTCTGACTTGACTCCAAAGTCTCCAAAGCCAAAGATGCTGCCGTTAAGGGATTACGCAAGTCGTGAGCTAGCATCGCAATAATCCGGTCTTTCAACTGCAACTGCTCTTGCAGGTGTTCTTTTTCCTGTTTGAGGCGAAAAACTTCATCAGAAAGCTGCACAATTTCGGCGGCGCAAGCAACGGAATAGAGTGGTTTTGGGTTAGTCAGGCTTTCAGCAAGTGCTGGGGCTGACTGTTGCTGAGCTGCGTATTCCTCTACAGAACGCTTCCAGCGGGGCCACCAGTGTTCGAGTTGGGCGATTAAATTGCTGCCGGCGAGAGTTTGTCGCGGGTCTGGATGAATTTTGAGCAGCGAGGGAGTGGCTACAAGTTTAAAGTGTTCGGCTAAATCGGGCTGTTCTCCTACGTCGATGATTTGAAGCTCAAAGTCGCAGTCTGCTTTGAAATCCTTTAGGGACTTGCGGATGTGTCTGGTCTGTTCTCGGGAAGAGGAACGCTTGTCTACAAACAGCAAAAGCTGTAAAAGCGGTGCGGAATTGACCGGCTGTTCGGGAGAACAGTCAGTGCCGCTGGTGCCGGGTGTGGGATGGACGCTGTTGAGCTTTTCGATCGGGTGAAAATAATTGAGCATTGCCGAGCCGAGTTATTTCACTTCTACTTTAATTTAATACTTACTTTAGATTTATGCTATTGTCCGATAATTTCATTACAGGCGGGCAGATGATATTTTTGAGATGGAAGAAAAATGAGTCGCTGGGGGTGGTGGTTCAAGTGGCGGTCGCCTTTTTTGTGCTGTGCCTGTTGCTGACGCTGCACCGCTACTACAGCTTTTACGCTACTTACGACCAAGGCATTTTCAATCAACTTTTTTGGAACGGCACTCGGGGTCACTTGTTTGAGAGTTCCCTCTCTTCGGCTTTGTCCACTAATGTGGTTCACCAAAATCAGCTCCCGGAAGTATCTTACTACCGGTTGGGGCAGCATTTCACGCCGGCGCTGATGCTGTGGCTGCCAATTTACTCGCTGTTTCCCTCGCCCGTCACTTTGACTGTGTTGCAGGTGACTTTAATTACGGCGGCGGGAGGAGTGCTCTATGCTCTCGCCAGACACTATCTGGAACCAAGGCTGTCGGCGACAATTGTTGTGAGCTATTACTGCGCTAACGCTGTCATCGGTCCGACTTTGGGTAATTTTCACGATATTTGTCAAATGCCGCTGTATGTCTTTAGCTTGCTGCTGGCTATGGAGAAGCGCTGGTGGCCATTGTTTGGGATTCTGGCAACTTTAATTTTGGCCGTGCGAGAAGATGGGGGAGTTGTTTTATTTGGCGTCGGAGTTTACCTGATTTTGAGTCGGCGCTACCCTCGGACTGGTTTAGCGGTCTGCATACTCAGTTTTGGTTATATGATCGTCCTAACTAATCTGATTATGCCTTTGTTTTCTGCTGACATATCCCAGCGGTTTATGATGGAGCGCTTCGGTCAATATGCCGATGGAGATGAAGCTTCTACTCTAGAAATTATTTGGGGAATGGTGAGCAATCCCTGGCGGTTGGTGGCTCAGTTATTTACGCCGTTTTTTGGTAAGATTAGATACCTGCTTGGCCAGTGGTTGCCATTAGCTTTGGTTCCTGCTTTCGCGCCTGCATCTTGGATGATAGCTGGATTTCCGCTGCTGAAGCTATTTTTAGCGAAAGGAGAGTCGGTGCTGGCAATTAATATTCGCTATGCGATGACTGTGGTTCCAGGGCTTTTTTATGGGGCAATTCTGTGGTGGGCCCAGCGTCAAAAGGAAGAAGATAGAATGGTGAGAGAGGAAAGAATGTTTTTGCGTTTTCCTTCTGCTTTATTTCCTCTGCCTTCTTCTTCAAAGTTTCGCCGCTTTTGGGCGTTTTGCATCTGTTTGTCGTTATTTTTTACCTTCACTTCTAACCCAAATCGGACTTTTTCTTGGATTTTGCCCGATGCGATCGATCCTTGGGTGCAGGTTCCTCTCGTCAGACAATGGCAGCACGTTTTGCAAGTGCGGCCGCTATTGGCTCAAATTCCTGCTGATGCTAGCGTGGCAGCGACGAATACTATTGTGCCGATTTTGTCAAGCAGGCGGGAAATTCTCAGGTTTCCGATGTTTGAACTCCGCAATGATGCGGGGAAGGCAGTGAAGATGCAATATGTAATTGCCGATATGTGGCAGTTGCTGCAGTATCAGGCTGCGTTTCGCGCGGAACGGGGACAGTTGCGGGAGATCGTACCGGCGATCGATCGAATGTCCAAATCTGGAGAGTACGGCATTGTTGGCTTTGAAGACGGCGCGATTTTGATGCGTCAGGGTGCTGTTTCTAATTCTGCATCTGCTGCTGCTTGGACCCGTTTTCGCGGCGAATTGGAGCCGATTTTGAAGAAACGGTAAGCGGGTAGGCGCGATCGCCATTGCTTCCCTCAGTGGCTCAAATCTTGAGGAAACCTGTTTTTTTCAGGTAATGGCGATCGAGCAGTTTCATGCAAAAACTAGGTTTAGGCATGATTTTCTGTCTTTGTTGCTGCCAAAAGTCAGGCATTGGGCATCAACTTACGATCGACTCAAATTTGAGGCCGATCATTTTACAATAAATCTGTTAATCCTAAACATTAAGTTATATAAATTATTTGGAGGAAGAAAGATGAAAATTTTGGTATTGGCATGGGAGTTTCCTCCCAGAATCGTAGGCGGTATCGCCCGCCACGTATCGGAACTGTATCCTGAATTGGTAAAGCTGGGCCACGAAATACACTTAATTACAGTAGAGTTCGGCCACGCACCGATGTACGAAGTGGTGGAAGGAATACGTGTGCATCGGGTGTTGGTGGGGCACGCCAGGGATTTTTTTCACTGGGTGGCGAATCTCAACCAAAGCATGGGCCACCAAGGCGGCAAACTAATGCTTGAGGAAGGCCCCTTTGATATCATCCACGCTCACGATTGGTTAGTGGGAGATGCGGCGATCGCCCTCAAGCATACTTTTAAAGTACCGCTAATTGCCACCATCCACGCCACCGAATACGGGCGCTTCAACGGCATCCACAATGAGGGGCAGCGCTACATAAACGCCAAGGAAAACGACCTCGCTTACAACGCTTGGCGGGTAATTGTTTGCAGTGATTATATGCGGCGAGAAGCCGAACGGGTACTATCGACTCCGTGGAACAAAATAGAGGTAATTTACAACGGAATTAGACCCGATAAAAAGCCCAAGTGGCACGAATTTGACGCGATGGATTTCCGCCGCAGGTTTGCTGCTGATGATGAAAAAATTGTCTATTATGTAGGAAGAATTAGCTATGAAAAAGGTATTGGTGTATTTCTAAATGCGGCCCCTAAAGTAATTTGGGAAATGGGGGGTAAAGCAAAAATTGTAATTGTTGGCGGCGGCAATACCGACCAGCTCAAACATTTAGCTTGGCATTTAGGAATTTGGAATAAGTGTTATTTTACTGGGTTCATGTTTGAGGAACATCTTGATAAATTTCAGACGGTGGCTGACTGCGCGGTTTTTCCCAGTCTTTACGAACCTTTTGGGATTGTAGCATTAGAAAGCTTTGCTGCAAGAGTGCCTGTGGTGGTTTCGGATGCGGGCGGACTTCCAGAGGTGGTGCTGCACACTAAAACAGGCGTTGTTACTGAGGCAAACAATCGGGATTCTTTGGCCTGGGGAATTTTGGAGGTGCTCAAAAATCCGGGTTACGCGCAGTGGTTGGTTGACAATGCTTATCAGGATTTGGAACGCCGGTTTAGTTGGCCGAAGTTGGCGATAGAAACCGAGTGGGTTTATGAACGGGTGGTGCAGGAAAGGGCTGAGGTTGATTGGTAAGAATGCTGACTGTTGACTGTTGACTGTTGACTGGGGATCATCCCGGTTTTGCAAAAGCCTCAAATGGCGTATAGGTCGTTGAGGTAGGCACAACGAAGTTTTAGCATTTGATTGACATTTTTTTTTACCATTGAGAAGAAAGAAATTCTCAACCTTCTATCTATTTGTTTGACTGTCGATTCCACGGCTCCCGAACCGATGGAACAAATTTTGTCTTGTGATAATTGCTCATAGTTAACAATTCGATAGCGATGCTTTTCTAGATACTTGCAAAAATTTTAGGCAATCCGACAAGAGTTTCAAGAGTTGGCTCGGCGACTTACCACTAGCATTGTTACTCAATTCAATAACTTAGAAATAGCAAAAAATCTGGGTGGAATTGGTATCGGTGGACTAGGTATCGCTTCATCAATCAACTCAGATATTGGAGGTGTGGAGGTTTTATGGGTGGTTTAGGTTTTGGTGGAAGCGATCCCTAATTCAATGAATAACGGGTAAGCGCAAAAAAACCATAGTATAGTCATTTCAAATAAATGTGAGACAAATGCAAGATGATGTAAAATGAAGAAAAATGGTTAACTCGGAGCTGAAA
>NZ_JAUBUR010000052.1:0-35373 GCF_036705485.1 Microcoleus sp. AT9b-C3
CCTTCGAGTGCTTTTCCTAACGCGAAGGATGGAACATAGGATTTCCCCTCGTTCATGCGACCGCGCATATATGGATCGACTGACATATAGAGATTGCGAACGAGCACTTGCCCATCTTGAAGTGGCTCTAGTTTGGTCTCGGCGATCGCAAAGTTATCTGCGGTAGGAATCCCCTTGGGGCGAGAGATTAGCCGAATCTCGCGGCTTACGATCTCTGTCATAATTTTCTCCTTATTGGGTAGATTTTCAGAACTCGATTGACTTAAGTTTTAGCGGTTGTTTTTATTTACTAAAGGCATGGATGCCAAACATCACTCGCGCCAAATCCTAACGATTGACCGTACTCATATCGGGGTAGCGATCGCCCACTGCAATGCCTAATGGCAGCGCTTTGGCGATTTGCTCTAGTTCTGCTGGAGTCAGCGTTACAGCAGCAGCCGCAATGTTTTCTTCTAAATAGGTGCGGCGTTTCGTGCCTGGAATTGGCACAATGTCTTCGCCTTGGGTTAAGACCCATGCCAGCGCCAACTGTCCGGCTTTGATGCCCTTAGTGGCTGCCATCTGCTCTATCTGCTCGACTAATTCCAGATTTTGCTGGAGATTATCGCCTTGAAAGCGAGGATATCGCTCGGCCCGATAGTCTCCCTCAGATAATGTGTCGAGGCTCTTGATTTTGCCTGTGAGAAACCCGCGCCCCAGAGGGCTATAAGGCACAAACCCAATCCCTAGCTCTCGGCAGGTGGGCAAAATCTCGGCTTCTGGCTCCCGGCTCCACAGCGAATATTCAGTCTGGAGTGCGGAAATAGGATGCACTGCCATTGCACGGCGGATCGTGGCGCTCGCCGCTTCGGAAAGCCCAAGGTAGCGAACTTTCCCGGCTTGGACGAGCTTCGCCATTGCGCCTACGGTTTCTTCGATAGGAGTGTTTGGATCGACTCGGTGCTGATAGTAAAGATCGATCGTATCTACGCCCAGACGCTTGAGACTGGCATCACAGCAAGAGCGGACATATTCGGGTTTCCCATTCACGCCCTTAAAGCTGCCGTCGCTACCGCGTACATTGCCAAACTTCGTGGCAATAATGACTCGATCTCGACATTCTTTAATCGCTTTGCCGACCAACTCTTCATTGTGACCGACACCATACATATCAGCCGTGTCGAGCAATGTCACGCCTAACTCTAAGGCGCGATGAATAGTGGCGATCGATTCTGACTCATCGGTTGTCCCGTAGAACTCGGACATCCCCATACAGCCCAGTCCTAACTCTGAAACTACTAATCCTTGATTGCCGAGTTTTCGCTGTTTCATGATGTTTTCCTATTAGTCTAAAGTTCTTGACGTGTCGGACGGAGGATGATTTTATTCACATCAACATTACCGGGCTGCTCAATTGCAAAGGCGATCGCACGGCCAATGGCATCTACATCAATGGCGATCGCATAAAGTTCATTCATGCTAGAACGTTTGAGGTATCTCGGTTCTTACCGACTGCTGGCTCCATCAGTCGTGCGCCCGCTCGTTTCACTCGGGTCGATGCGGTAGATTGCGATCGCTTCTGAACGTCCCTGAGCATCAATCCAAGTTCGATTGATAGCAGGTGACAGCGTGGGATTGCGTTCTTCGATCGAATGCATTGCCCGGTCGATGTCTTCCTGAACTGTGAGGCGGGAGGCTCGACCATTCACGATCGCGCTGCGCCAATGAAGCGCATCATTTATTTCTTCAACCTGTAGACCAATTTCGGGATTTGCGTCTATGTCATGAGTCTTCATGCCTTCGGTTGTAAATAGGTAAATGTCCGAATCTTCGAGATAATAATTCATTGGCATCACGTAGGGTTTGCCTTCGTGTATGCAGCCTAGATGACCGTATCCTACTTGGTGTAGCAGCTCCTGTATTTCTTGTGAACTCATTTCATCAATATCCAACATTACTATTTTCTTAAAAATTCTGTTGATTGGTAGTATTGAACAGAAATAATCCCGGTTTTACATCTGTCGTTAGATGGAGTCGATATGTGAAAGTCAATGCTTGGAGTCAATAGCCTGTTGAGAAAACGAGCGCCTCACAAATCTTCTGCCCGCTTAATTTATGCTTTTTTACCCGCAGCTACGCTAGCAACAACCAAACAGACCGTGACTAGGGCGATCGACTCCAGAGTTTCACCAAGCAAAATTGCCGAAGCCAGAATCGTCAAAAATGATTGCAACAACTGAATTTGACCTACCTGTGCAACTCCACCCATTGCCATACCATGATACCAGGCAAAAAATGCGATAAATTGACTAAAAATACTCACATAAGCAAAACCCAACCATGCGCTCGGTGAAGCTATCAACCCTTGTTTTTTAACAACAAAAATTGTGGGTAAAACCTAGAAAGAATCGAGAATCACCAAGGCCTCACCAATAACTTGCTACCCACCTAAAACCTTAGCTAATCACCCACTTTCAGCATAGCCAAAAGCAGCAGCAATTATCGAACCCAATAGCGCTAAATCTGCGAGCTGAAGCTGTCGGGCACCGCTAATAATTCCAAAAAAGACAACCGTTGTACTACCGACAATGCTAGCAATCCAAAAAGTGAAGTCACGGTGATTGCCACCAACACCCCCATTTGCGAGAAACTAAACCCAGACCAAAACCTCAACACCCTCGCCATGCCCAAAATCCATGAGTGCGATCGCTGCCAACTCTACGCCCGCAACCCACACCTCGTCTGTGCCGTGCATCCGACTGGCCCCGACACCGACACTTGCATTGACTTTCGAGCAGACCCTAACACCGCATCAGAGGAATTGTGGGAACCCGAAGGGGCAAGCTACTACAACGGCGAACTTATCTTGCAACCTCCGCAGCGGTGGACTTGGGAACAGCAGCTAGAACTTTTTTTTGGACACGCACCCTTTGTTTACTGGCCGGTGTCCCCAATGTGAGCTCCCATTCCCCCAATATGAAACGCCGCCTGTTCATTGGGATTGTTCGGAGTGCGGGTGGAGGGACGATTCGGTTTGAGGCGATGGTTCTGTTTTGGTAATGACGATCGTTACTTGCTTTCTAGAGCATTTATGCAGCTAACTTTCTGGTAAAGATTGAAAAGATTGAATAAGTTGAATAAAGAATTATGGTTTTTTAAGCAAGCTAGCTAGTATTTAGGTAGCTTGATTACTGAATGGGCTCTCCCGTTAATTTGTTTACCATACAAAGTAATTTAATCTTCATGAAAAATCACTACCACAAAGTTGCAGTTGCTTCGGTTTGTACGGCTCTAGGTTTTGTCCTGGGCACCGAAGAAGCTTATTCAGCTACATTTAGCAATTACTACCCTTACCCTCTAATCACTTTTCAAGTCATAGATGGCGACTCTTTTGGTAGCTTTGACGGACTGGGAGATAGGGTGACTGATCTGGCTTATCCTAATGTGGACAGCGGTAATCTTCATAGTTGGTATGAGGTGGAGAAAACAACTGCTAGGGAAATAGCAGCGTTGACTGAATTCTCTATCCCTGGTTTAACCTGGACCAGCACTGGTTACCGTACTGATACCAGAATTACCAGCATTACCCGTGCAATTCTTCGGGTTGAGCTTTTGAGTGCGCCAACCGCTGATTCTGGGAGCGAACCTCGCGATCTGGGTATCTTCGGCTATGTAGGAAACGGAACAGCCGAAGCATCAGATTTTGAGGCGGGAGTATTTTTAGATTCTACAGATATCTCAGAATATGGAAGGCAGTATGCTTACTTTAACGTGACTCCATTTGTTAGTGAATTAGTTAGCAACAACAATGAATTTGCTGGGTTTGCGCTGCGTTCCTTGAAGCAGAATTCCATCATTCTGAATACTAATTATGGTAAAGTCCCACCCACACTGATAGTTAACGGAGAGTTTGAGATAGTTGAATCCGAGCCTGTGCCTGAACCCACCGCAATCTTCGGTTCAGCTATAGCCCTGGGCTTGGGAGGATGGCTGAAACGAAAGAAATCAAGTCAGCCGCATAAAACAACGCCACAAGGTTAATCTACGCTTTGACAAAATAGTTTAAATCTCAACTTATCAGTTACAATCGCCAGTTCGACCGACACCACGAAGTTTTATATGTTGCTGGCATTGGTAACGAAGTTGTGCAGAGGAACTAATGAATCCATAGGATTGATTTTTTAGGGCAACTTCAGGATAGCAAGCTAAAAAAACCCACGGGTCGCCGGGACTGTGTCCGATCGCCAAGCGAGTTTCTGCTGCTGTGTACTTTGTGTACTCTCACTTGGCGATCGCTCTCCAACTGAGTCAAGCGTGAAATGATGGTGAGGTAGGCACTAAGAAATATGGAATGCAGAGAATGACTGACTTGCCGCTCGAACAAATCAATTTACTAGACACGGACTACGCCGACATCCTAGCCAGGAGCAGCCATCCATCATTTGAACTACAACTGGTCAGGTTTGGAGTGGATGCAGCAGAAGCCCGCATCAAAACCAATTTCCTAACCCTGGTGCGCCAAAAACCTAAGACTCCCGAACAATGGGCTACTTTAACCGAAGCATGGAAAGTAGCTTGCGAGTATGAGCCCACCGTTGAAGATTTTCGCTTATGGGCAAAATTTCTGTGGGAGAATCAAGACAGCGTTGAAGTTGATTAGCTGCTGATAATTTTGAATTGAATTTACTTAACAGAGCGATCGCCATATTTTGAAAAGATGAGCTTTTACCGCTATGCCTAAACCAAAGAGGTATCCCGACAATTGGCAAGAGATTGCGCTTTCGGTGAAAGAAAACGCGGGGTGGCGTTGTGCAAAGTGCCATCAACAATGCCTCCGACCCGGTAAACTCCGACCCGGTAAACAAAGCGGCTTAACCAAATCTGAACGATGTGCCTTGACTTTGGCGGTGCACCATCGCAATCGGATACCGGAGGACAACCGCCCTGAAAACTTAATCGCCCTGTGTACCGCGTGTCACCTGTCCTACCACAACCGTGGTCAGTCCAACGTATCGCCAGGGCAATTATCCTTGTTCCCCGATGATGGTATTGACTGGGATATTATGGAGTGCTCTCTGGAATCGCTATGAAACAATGTATCCGATCCGAATCCGCTGACATCCGCTTACTTTAAAGGTAACTTTACAGTTTTCCAGTGCTCAGTGTGCGCCGTTGAAGAGGAAATTTCGTATTTTTGTTTAAGTATCTTCCCGTGCAGTAACTTCGTCCGCCTGCCATGATTCTAGGAGCCACTTCTTGGCTAATTCCCATAGTTCTTGAGAGTCTTCTGATTCCTGATTCGGAGCCAAGTCAGTTACTTAATATGTTTCAATGTTTACGGGAGTTTCTGTTTGGCATGGCTGTTTCAAAATCTCTCATTTCCACTGGCTTAAGTCAGGCACGATAACCAAAAAATCATCCAATTGGCTGTTAATCCAAGCATCGCGTTTGCGGAGCAAAATCAAGAATTTCCCAACGATCTCGCCCCTCATCCACAAAAAACAAAACTCGCCCAGGAGCGGGTGTTGCTGGGCTGTTTCGAGAACGGCAGACCACTACTCTAGGTGCTGGTCAACTAAAGCAATGAGTTTAGCGATCGCTTCCTGTTCTTCTAGAAATAGTTCTTTGAGCTGGCGCATCTGTTCTTGATTTGGGGGTCTATGTACCAAATCATCAACGAACTCTAGCAAAGGGGACTTTCTAAAAGGTCGGGTCAAGGCAGCTTCATCTCGCAAGCGCTTGGTTCGCTCCAGCTTAGAGCGTTGCAATCGGTTTTTACTCGATGGCGGAAAGTTAGGCGCTCGATGAGATGAGCTAGGTAGGGAGTGTTTTTATGCAGGTAAAGCTTTTTGTAGTGAGTGCCTCAGCTATCTTGAGTATGTACCTGTAGCACAAGCAATATTACCATTTTGATAGGTCGGTTCTGGCGGTTTAATTGTGCCGACAGAATCATTTTTGCACACTATAGATTTGGTCGTTATCTTACTTTTAGATGTATTGGATTTAACTTTTGTAGCAGGACTTACAAACACAGCGCCGACAAAGCTTCTATAGTTTCTTTGCTTTGAGATTGCATAATTAAAGGTTGCCTGTTTTGTGACTAAAAAGGAATATGTGTAATTTTTGGGATCAGCATTAATGTCAACTTTTAGAGGCTTAAGTGAAGTGCTAAAAACACTTTCTTTGGCAAAATAGGCTTCCTGGCGTTTGTTGTAGGCTCTAACATACTCTTGGGCCATTCCTTCCCTTACGTACCTAACTCTACCCATAAATGCTGTTACAACTACCCAACCAAAATATCCAATCACCATCCAAACCAATAAATTTCCCACATATTTAGATAAAAAAGTAGCTAATTTAGAATTTTTTTGCCTCATTGTTTTGTATCCTGTGTTTCTGCTGTAAGGACTTTAGTTTGGTTGCACAAGTTCAGTAATGCGATAGACTATTGAGAAATGAAGCAGAGAGCGCCTCTTACATTGCACTTTTAGCCATTATCGGGCGGGGGAAGTGGCGGTAGGGTTTTGTAGGGCTTGATTCTGGGTTGTGGTAATTCGACTCATCATTAAGAAATTGTGCCATGATTCTACCAAACCCATAAGGCCAAAAACGCTCATGGACAAGAAAAACTTGAGATCCCAAATATTACAACTCGTCAACCGCACTACTGACCCGAATATACTGGCGTACTAGGGAAAGATTAGCGATCGTTGATCGTTTGTTTACCTGGACTCACCGCATCTCCGTGAATAGCTGATGCGACCCCGTTGCTAAATCGGTTTTGGAAATATTAGCCATTCAGGAAAGCTTGGACATCCAATAAACTGAGTTGTCCCACACTTGTACTTAAGGCTTTACATCTTCGGTTCGGCTTTGATAACGCATTACGGCACCCCAGATAGGTTTCTGCCGGCCATCCCGTGTTGATAAAATGGGGAATCTTGGCAACTTCTTGGAGCCCTGTTTGGTAGGGAGTGTATTTCCTAAACCCAAAGGGATACCGCTCCCTAGATACCCATTTCTTTGCTGCTTTGCCCTCTATTGCTTTTCCCACTAGCAAGCATTGATCTTCGTACTCTAGGAGAGCATTGGCAATGCTATAAATTGCTTTATCCCTCCAAGTCAATCGCTTCATGGGCCAACTCCGCGTTTGCTACACTATGGGTGTTTTGTACCCATGCCGGGGCTGTAATATTAATACTTTTTCCCCGGCATAGATAATTTAATTTTTTTCTAATTTCTGCTGTTGCTTCTTAGCTTCTGAGATTCTAAGCTTCAGGGTGTCTAATGCCCTTATCGCTGTGCAATTACCCCGATTAGCTAATTGGATATATTGCTGTATCAATTCTTCGGTGATTTGTTGGTCTAGCCACTGCACCAATTCTGCGGTTGCGAGGCGCGCTTGGGGATTGGTGTTGCCGAACATCTCGAACATTCCCAAACGCTGCATTTGCTCTAAGGTCATACTTTCCACCGCTTTTACGGCTTCTTCAAACTCTTGGGCGGTCAACTGGGACGGCTCATAGGGATGCTGCTGTAACAGGAAATAATCGATTTCTTTGTACGCGCCGACATACATTTTATGGCGAACAGTGTCGCATAAAATAGCGTGTTCGGGCAATTAATCATCAGAGCCTAAGTTGTAAGATTCTAAGTGGATTGCGAGAGTTATGTGTTCTATCAGAGGTGCATACACGGCGTAGTAACTAAACGTAGCCATTGCTCTGCCATTACTCCATGTGGCTTTGCTTCCTTGATAGTACATGGCAAAGTATTGGCTGTTGCTGACTCCCACCATCTCCGGTAACGTGGGTGGCATGGGTACGGGTAATTCAATAAAGTGCGTTCCTATCATTATTGTGGCTCCTGGTTTAGTTCAACAGAAAGAAAACAGCCTTTAGATGGGTGGGGCAAGCTTTTAACCCCCTTAATTACTCGTGCATTCAAAACTCCGTCTGCTTCACCTAACAACTCAAACGAGTTAAAAAAAACTTGGATGATGGCTTCGCTTTTATGATGCTTTAAGGTGTAGCCTCGTTCGTGATGGGAAGGGTTACAGCATTTCACAAAACAAGCCGTTCTGAGGAATTAGTGAATGTTTCTTGTCATTTTTCTGCGGTCTGTTATTTAAATAGAATGAGAGCGCGGGTTTCTTGGTTTTTCCCGTAGTCTGGGCCTACCTGCTTTCTCAACGCTTCAAACTCATCAAATAACTCACTCCGAACGTACTTGGTGTTGTTTCTAGAGCTTAGTTTGTAATAGGCGTGTTGCCATTCTGCAAAGGGATTCAATGATGCGCTGCTGTGCAGCAACCAATCGCAGTTGTTGGGAGCATCTCACTTTTGCAGCCAAGCTAGAAATTGGATTTAGGAGTCAGGAGTCAGGAGCCAGGAGAAAAGAGTCAGAAGGAAGAAGGAAGGAGTCAGAAGAAGTGTTTTTACAAATATGAGATGCTCCCCAGTTGTTGAGGTGCTTGAACCCCCACTTTTCATCAGTCCATTCGGTGTTCGCATTATCCTTGCTATGCCAGCAAAGATACACCGCACCTGGGAATCCTTTTAGTAGCACTATTTCGTACAAATTCCCAGCTTCTGTGTAACGGTAGCAACTTTCTTCGTTGATGCACTCTCCGCCTTCATCTAAACCCATTTGAGTACAATCTAACCCTAAAGTGCAGTGCATTGTGTACCTCTAACTTACTATTTTTTCTACACTAGCGACAGCTATCTTATTAAAATTACTTGTTTTTATGTTAACATTCCGCCGGAAATAGTCCTTGGTAAAAAGTGATTATTGGCTGCTTAATGGCAATCTATAGAACGTTCAAATGAGTTTCGCGTTCTCCGAATTGTGCAACTTTATGAGCTTCGATATCTCCCGCTTCCAAGGCTGGTCGGATGGCTGAATTATCAGGCGATACTTCAATGCGTTGAAACTGGGGAGGAAGTTGATTTACTTCACAAGGGAGTTTGAGGGGTAAAACTCCGCCATTGTTGCTGATAGTTAAGGGGAAGCGGTGCAGGCTTAGTTTCTTGACATTCTGAGATTCGAGACACTTTTTGAGCTGCGGTTTCATCCAATCCACTCGTTTGCTATCGGTAGCTGCGAGTTTACTCAGGCGTTCTGCTTCAGATTTTTGTTGTTTACTCAGGGCATGGCGGTTGGTAATGGCAGCGCCGTAGTTATCAACTTTGGAAAGCCATTGCTCGTAGGTACTACCCCGTTAGTCTAAGAGTTGTTGCACCGCTACTTCTAATTCGGGTGTGATTTCTTCACCTTCGATGTTGTCGATTAGTTCATCCAAGTCCTCCAGTTCTACAGTGAGTAAATGCAATGACTTAGTGCGCCCTCGGTGAGCCTCACAGCGACTGGAAATCAGAGCACGTTGGTCTGGGTTCATGTGTTGCCATGCTTGCTTGCTGCACAATTGAGTCGGTTTCAGGAGTTTCGGGGGTGTCGTATTGTGCTTTTAGTTGAGCTTTGAGGGCGGTCAGTGCTTCTATTCCCTGCTCTGAGGTTGCTAGTAATTGAGCGCAAATAACATCCAATAAGGACGTATTGGGCGTATTAGGCGTAGATTCACTCGATGTGACTCTTGAGATGCGGGTAATTGTGTCTTCTTTCTGGGCATGTGTCGCAATTGTTCTAATTGTGATTTACACCCATTGCGCTCGCCATTTTATTTTAGTTATTTTAGTTATTAATTTTATCAATTATTAGCTATTACAGTACTTCGGACAGTTTTTGAATGAGAGCCTGAAAGTGCCATTCTACCGTTTGTATCCGAGTTTGAGAAAGCCTGAAACCCTCATTCTACCGTTAGCGATTGAAAACTGTCCGAAGTGTTGCTATTAGTAAGACGCTATTATTATAAGATTTTAAATAAGGAAGTTGCCCCAAGCGCAAACTTGAGGCATGATAGATTAGAGCCTGCTCGCAATAATCAGATTTGTCGCGACTAATTGAAACTGAGCTTCGGTCAACCCTATTGTTTCACCATCATCCGTACAGGCAGCAGCAATCACTTGACCGCAAAGTGCAATACTGCGGCGGGTAATGCAGGTTAAGGGCAATTCCTTGTATAAGAATTCCTCATCACAGATTAGGTCTATCGCGGGCTCTGGAAATTGATTCCGGACATATTCTATGAACGCAGGTTCACCTTCAATGCCCACTCGGTTTTGCAAATCTGCAAGTTCCAACTTTTCTTCTACTTCCAGCCGGTGAATTCCTGTTGAATTAATCAAAGCGTAGAGCATAGCTTACTCCCTATTTTTTACACCCTAGCGGTAGCCCTTTACTTTAAATTGTTTGTATATTTAAAATTACTCTTGATATTAAGTTGATTTAGTATGACACCAACTCAACTAGACGAGAGAACAATACCGAGACACAAAGCCACTCTCAAGCGCAATGAATTGAGCTTACCTAGGGCTGCTAATATTGATGGGGGGATACTCCAACACCACCACACGCACTTGGATTATGGATGTGGTCGTGGGGATGATGTCCGCTTCCTCCAAGCAATGGGTTTTCGCTCCCGGGGTTACGACCCTTACTATTTTCCCCGAATCAAAAAAGTGGCTGATATTGTCACCCTGATTTATGTCCTCAGCACGATTGAAATTCCCGCGGTTCGGTGTGAAGTGCTCATCTCTGCTTACCACCTAACCCGCCAAACTCTGATAGTGAGCGCTATCACGGGGCGATCAACTAATCATGCGAGCCTTGCTTATAACGATGGCGTAATTACCAAGTGGGGTACATTCGAGAAGTGCTACTCCCACACCGAACTCAAACACTTTATTGAAGATACTTTGGGCGTACCTGCTCGGTATCTCACTCACAATACCTACACCGTTTCTCATAACTCTAAAGCTCTTTCCCTGATAATCTACCCAAGATTTTTTCCTTGCAAGGCAGCCTGTACCCCGCCATTTGGAGGGGGCTATTTTAATTATGCCAAACCACCGGATTTGGTGAGGTCAGACTTAAACTGAAGCCAATACTATTATTTTATAACGTAATAAAAGCCAGTGTTTATGAAGAAAAAACCATCAATACCAGATGCAATTCTGGCTATAGATTTTGGCGGCTTATCTACTAGAGTTTTCTGCCAAAGCTCGCAAGCAGGCAGTAAAGCGAACTCCTTTGTAATGGAATCGCAGGTGGGGCCAGTGAGCCAAGACATAGCCAATTGTTTCACACAACCCAACCTCGCATCAGCATCTCCCGAAAATATTGCTTGGGTGGCAATTGGTAATGAATGCCGAGCCGTTGGCTACCTAGCAGCAGCGCAATTTAATGCTCACATCGGTTTGGCAGGACTGAAGTACAGTAGCGCTTTGTACAAAGCTCTAGCAGCTTTGTGGGTAGTGTCGCGGAAGTTAGATTTAGGCAGTCAATTTAGCGCTGCGATCTCCGTTTTCTTGCCCCCAGGCGAATTTAATGACTCCAAGCAATTTTTTGAGCTATTAAGTCAATACTCTGCTTCATTTGAAACACCCACCGGCAAGCTCTCCGTCACGCTGGACAAAACCCAAGCTTTGCAAGAAGGTGGCGGCATTGCTTTGATCCACAACAGTAATTTAGGTTCAGCCTTCAAGCAGCGGGTAACTGCCTTTGTTATGGTAGGATTTCGCAATGCTTCGGTAATAGTTTCGGCACGCGGTGCTGTGGGTAAGGGCAAAACTTCAGACTTAGGAATGGTAAGGTTGGTGGATCTAGTTCAAGAGCGAACCTCTAACTACGATGCTTCCCGTTTGGCTTTATCAATCGCTCAAGCGGGCGTAAGCTACAACCGCCCTTACTTTTACCGAATTGCTCGGAATCGAGAGGATGCAGCGAAAGATCGAGAAGTTGACCAATTGATTGAAGCAGTCAAGCTGTCTCGCTTCGACTACGCTCGAATGCTATCTCATTGGATTAATGAAGTGCTGCCGCCCGATTTAGATGAAATTGTATTTTGCGGGGGTACTTCTGAATATATGAAGCCAGAACTGCGAAATCAGTTTTCTCATTATTCGCTGTCTTGGCACGCAGGTATAACAGTGCCAAAAACGCTCGATCCTGATGGTTTAGGTTGCCGCATAGCTGATGTTTACGGACTATTTTCTTACTTCAAATCTCAGTTTGAGGTACCGAGGCCAAGGTCTGTTGCGGCAACTTCTCAGAGGGCAGAAGATACAACTTCCACTTCAGGAGATGCTCCAGTCCCTCCGACTGATATACAGAGTGTTAAAGAATGTGCTGAAAAATCTACCCAGCCAAAATCTGAACAATCTACTCACCAAAAATCTGAACAATCTACCAAGCCAAAATCCGAGGAACCTACTCACCCAAAATCTGAAGACTCAACTCACCCAAAATCCGAGCAACCTACTAAATTAAAATTTGAGCAATTTACTCACGCTAAATCCGAGCAATCTACTGAACAAAAAATTGAGGAATCTACTGAACAAAAGACTGAAGATATTACGGGACAAAAATTTGAGGAACCCGCTGAACAAAAATTTGAGGAACCCGCTGAACAAAAATTTGAGGAACCCACCGAAGAAAACCCTGAAAATATTACTGAACAAAACACTGAACAATGTGCTAAACAAAAGGCTGATTTAAGTATCAAAGATAGCTGCTTAGATGATTCTAATAAATTGAGTGATGAGTCGTCGTCGAATACAGAACCTTCATTAGAGGAATCAGAAGCAAACTTAGATGCAGCTCTCTTATTGGGAGGACCCTACCGAGGTGCTGGAAAGAAGGTGAGGAATTATGCCTAGAAAACGTTACAAGGAATTTTGCTGGCGCTGTCAAGTTTTGCCAGATTCCGAAGACGCTATCTTGCTATCTTACCTGCAAAATCATCCTTTTTTTAGCTTCAAAGAAACGATTTTACCTCTAATCAAAGCGCGGTGGCTGCTAGCATCATTACGCAATAGCGGTAGTCATTCTAGTACAGAGTTAGAGTATTTGAGGCGAGAAAGCATTAATTTTTTGCTCAGGCAGATAGATGAAGTTTGCCGAGATGTGGGATTTAACTGTACCGAATTGGGAGCAATTGCCCCTGGTATTTCTTCGGGTTTAATTCCTTTAGCTACTTTTTCTCACTTGTCGAATCCAGGTGCATCTATTGCTACGGAATTAACTGCCCCTGAGAGTTCAAATCCAGCAAGTTGGCCCGAAGAAAAAGAACCAGAGCAATTTTCGGGAGAAGTTGAGTTTGAAAACAGCGCATTTAACTTAGCTGGTTTCGATCCGGCAATGGTCGGACCGAGCTTTAGTTAAAAATTATTAAGTCTTAAATAGACATCCAGCAAGGAGGAATGAAATGACTAACATGATTCACTTGGTTGACGGCGAGAAAGGTGGCGTTGGCAAGTCGATGCTAACTCGGATTCTGGTTGAATTCAATCAGAAGTATGAACTGCTGTACACGTTAATTGATGGTGATTTTCAAAATCCTGACGTGCAGCAGCGCTATCCTGAACACAATGCAAAAATCGTAGCTTTAGTTGAAGATGAAGAGAAGTTTTTCGATATCGATATTATTTTTGAAACAGCAGTAGAAACTCCTGTGATTGTCAATTTACCAGCTCGGGTTTACAGCATTATCAACAAATGGATTGACGAAGCTAATTTAACCTCTCCTGATTTTAAAGAGCAGTCAGGAGTTGATGTATGCAAGTGGTTCATTTGCGGTGGCACGACGGACAGCATTGAGATGTTTATTGACTCTTTCAACTACTTTGAAGGTCAGCTAAATCACATTTTTGTCCGCAATTTTGGCGTTTGCAAAGATTGGTCGCACGTACAAAACCATAAGGAAATGAACAAGCTCATTAATAATTACCGAATTCCGGTGGTAGATTTGCCGGCGCTGAGTGCAAGAGAACGCAAGTTTATTGATACGAAGCGATTGTCCTTTTCTCAAGCAATGAAACACTCTGAATTCTTCTTGATCAGTCAGCAGCGATTGCATACTTTTCTGGAAGACTGTTTCCGTCTGATAGAAGATGTAGGTTTGTTTAACAACGTGCCCAATCGCAATAAAAAAGAAGTCATCGCGGCCTATGAACAAAAAAAAAATGAGGAAATGCAAATAGAAAATGAGCAACAAAATAAGTAACAAAATAATCAACAGGTGGTAAAGTCTCAGGAGGCTGTAATTTGTAAAAAAGGTATCGTAAGCTTTTAAGGATTTAAATTAAGGCTTACGCACACACTCTACTGATAGGGTGTGCCGAAACCAGCCCGCTGGCTGAGTGCAATCAACGCAGTTGTGTTATCCCAGGCGTTGGTTCTTAGCAATAAATGTTGCTTATTTCGTTTAAATTCTGAAAATAAGAAGATTGCTCGATCGCCCGCTAAGAGATTTCGAGGGTTTCAAGAACTTCTTCACCACTGGGCCAGCGGGCTGGGTGTGCCGAAACGCATCTTACTACTACAGGTAGTGTCTAAACCGGTAATTTACGTCCTGGACTGTAAATTTTACAACAGTCAATGTGTAATGAACTCGTTATGGGAGGGACAAAATGTGAATTCAGACAATAAAAGAATACGCTTGGGTTAGCGCTTTCAGACGGATTTCATTTCACTAACTTTGGGGATAGAGAGACTTATGAAAGGAAGTCAGATTGTTCTTATCCCAAGCTTATTACACTATAGAATGCGCGATGCAGAACAGCATAAAGATTTGGATTTGGATTAGGTAGGAGGTTAAATGTCCGAGCGACTTTTAGAAGAACTTTCCGAAGTTGACTCTCAAGAGTTTGGCGAGATATTGGAAACGCCAAAGGAAGAGGGCAGACTTAATAATGCCAAAAATAACTCCATACAATCCGCTGAAAATTCGCAAAGTTTGCCCGATTCTCCAGATACAGTCACAGAAAATGCAGTAGAAGAAAAGTTGAAATCAGATGGGAGTAAGCTAAATGAAGAGGAGTTTTGGGAACTCATAGACGATGATTCGAGGGAAAGAGAAGCTCTGAACCGAGATCCTTTATCTGCCCCTCCCATGTACGAGAGAGATACTGAGTCACTAATCAGCCAGGTACTCAAGAGCAAAGACTCCAAATTTCGCTCTCACGTCATTCAGACAGCTTACCGATACGGTCTCAATAAAAATGACCCACTTTTTATCGTATTGCTGGCGACAGGTCAACTCGAACTACTGTTAGAAAAAAAACCGCAAGAGATTGACCAGTTTTTCAAGAATTGGCAATCTCAATGGCAAGGTGATTTGAAAGATTCTCAAGCTGTCATCTCTCAAGAATTGGAACAAGTTCGCCAGTTTACTGAAAATTGGGAAAAAGAAAGCAGGGAGTTTTTAGAACGGCAGGGTAAAGCGGCTGTTAAGGTGCAACATCGCCACATTTCCAACTCAGTTTACACCCTAGTGCGACAAGCAGCTTTAGAGAAAGTTGCTCACGATATTTGGTCGGTGATTTTTGGGAGCGGGGTGGTGTTAGGGGCAATGGCGATCGGCGCTTTTATCGGGTTAGCTGTGCCCCGGTTCATTCCACCGCCTGAACTCGACCCAAAAGGGCCGCGCCAGCTCACTTTAGAACAAGCCGTAGCGCTCGAATGGGGGCTGAGCAAAGAGGGTCAGTTTGCTCGCAAGAACGCGGATACAATTCAGTGGGCAACAAGCAATGAAGGGAAATATGCTCGCCAACTTATGAGCTGGAATCAAGCTTTGTTGAGCGAAAAAGGTGACAAAAAATTGTGTGAAACTGAGATAAATCGATTGGGGGTGACGCTGACAGTAGAGGGTAAACCTGCACAAAAAGGATTTTGTACTTTGTGGATTCGCTCCCCTCAAGAACGAAAGTTTGTTCCTTGATGGCAAATACTAAAATCGAGAATGGGATGTAAATAAGTTAGCTTACCCGGAGAAATCTATGATGGCCAATTTGAACAATCAGCCGTTATCTGACCAAAATCCGAAGCAAGTGCAGTCGCAAATATCGGGTGTTTTAGTTGCACTAAACGACCCATTCGATGAGATGGTTTGGGATTACTGTTTGAGTCAAACATACCCAATATCGGAACAGATTAAGATTGTACTGAGTGCTTTCTGGGGACCGTTTGCTGCCAAAAATGCTAGCAAGTCTCCTGAGCGAGTGCGAGCAATAGCTTGTTATTCACTGCAACAATTAGCAGCTCAACAAAAATTGATTGACTCAGTGTTTGAACTGTCAAGTGAATCAACTAAAATTTCCGAAGTTATTGCTGTTCCCAAAAGGAAAAATAGTTGCAAGGTACTCAATCAAGCTTGTGTTTGTTCTCAATCTGTTCTAAATACTGCAATTCGGTGGGAGTAAGAGCCGTTGTTCTTTCTAACAAGTTCAGAATTTCGACTTCAAACGGATCTAGATTTCCTAATTTGTGAAGTCGGTCAGTGCGATCGCAAATTTCTTGAAGTCCGGGTTGATTGTCTAGCGGTACAGCAGTGAGAGCCGAGTGCTTGAAGGTGTATGACTGCATAGTAACGGTGGGGATGTGTCGCATCCACACAGTGGCGGTTTTCTCGCCCACTGACTGAATGCGGCCTAACCTGCCGTTAACATCTTCGCGATCGGGCGCATACACTTCTACTAAGGAACCAATTTTGAGCGTCAGGTGATGAGCGATGGTAGGTTCACCTTCAGGCTTTACTTTTTGGTCGCGCCCCTGTAAAGTTTTGGCAACCTTAGCCGGACGGCTGCGAGCATCAATCGCCAAAGCGATGACCTGCTTTTTGGTCATCCCCGCAGAGCGATTCAGTATTTTCCACTTCATATCCTCTCCTCCAATAGAACTCAGGGTGTCTACTGCTTTAGCAAACTGAGCGTCTCTGCGAATTGTTTTTGGGGATGCCTTGAACTGTGCCCCCAACTTTGTCTCTGTTTTCAAGTGGTCAAAATGACCACTTGATTTTCTGTCTCCGCCGCGGGACTGTTTGGTGAGTTCGTACCAAGTGCCGCGCAAATAGCTGACTGACTCAGACGTGAGATTGCGGCGGCCCAGTTGATTGAGGAGCATCCAAACTTTGACGGTGTTAGGGCTGTCGAAAGACATCTCTACAGTTTGGTAGGGGATGCCGTGCGCCGTACAAATAGCATAGCGGTTGTGACCGTCGATGAGAATTTTTTCCTCAGCCCAAACCACCAAAGGGTCCCGACACCCTTTCTCTTGAATGCTGGCTTCTAAGGTAGCAAACTCGCTCGCACTCAAAGGAGGGATGAGCGTTTGGAAATCTGGGTGAATCCGCAGGGAGTCTGCAACAGTGTGGTGGTGCTTTCGGGTTGAGCCTCGCAAAACTACTAAAGGTTGACGCTGCTCGCTGCCCGGTGTCTCCTGAGTTGGGTGCATTTCCTAGTGCCTCCTGAGATAAGTCAACCCCTGACTTGCCAGCCCCAAAGCCCGACACCAGATTGAAGAAGTTGACTCGTATAGGTTGATTCCATATTACCTATAGTACCACGGAAATTTGCTCGTAATGTGGGATAATAAAGAAAAAAGTCGAAAGGATAATGTTGCAAAATGCCCCCAAGCAAAGGAACGCAGCTCCACCCCAACTCTCTAGCTAATTTAAAGTTAGGCGGAGGCGAACCTCGATATGAGGAGCCAAAAAAGCAAAGGAACATTCAGGTAACATCTGCGGGGTGGGAAGGTTTTCGCGCTATTGCTAGAGAGCGCGGATTGAGTTTGAGCGAGTTGATCGAACAGATTGGCAGGCGCAAGATTACTTTGACTGACGCCGAGGAACAAAGTCGCAAACAACCCACAGCCAATCTTTCAGGTATGGCGAGGCTTTGAATAAAGACGTACATTGCCGTCGGATGAGGAATAAACACAATGGTTCAATCACCTCCAAAACTTATAACTGTTGATGAATTTATTACAAACTACGGCGACAGCGATTGCTACGAACTGATTGATGGTGAATTAACCGAAATGGAACCAACAGGGCCGCACGAACAAGTATCCGGTTTTCTGGGACGAAAACTGAATGTAGAAATTGACCGCCTGGATCTACCCTACCTTATCCCCCCTCGCTGTCTCATCAAACTATTAGGAACAGCAACAGCCTTTCGCCCCGATGTGCTTGTATTAGACCAAACTCGACTAATTAATGAACCTTTGTGGCAACAAGAACCTGTAATTACATCAGGTTCCTCAATTAAACTGATTGCTGAAGTCGTTAGCACTAACTGGCAGAACGATTACGCCCGCAAAGTTGAAGATTACGCCATACTAGGAGTGCCTGAGTATTGGATTGTTGACTATTTGGGCATTGGTGGCAGAGAATATATTGGCAAACCCAAACAGCCAACAGTTACAATTTGTACGCTGCGAGAAGACGAGTATCAAAAACAGTTGTTTCAAAATGACGATCGGCTTATTTCATCAATCTTTCCCGACTTGCAATTAACCGCACAAAAAATCTTCGCTGCCGGCAGATATGCTGCTATGTAGCTTATATCTAGGTAACGTCGGTAGGATGGAGGAAATTCGTGCGCTCACAATTGAACGGGGATTGAGTCTTAACGAGTTGAGCGAACAGATTGGCAAGGGTCTGATTCCCCTTGGCGCTGAAGAAAGTAACTAATAGCTTGGTCAGGAAAAGGAGGGTGCATTCAAAAAAACTTTCTATCAAATCGTTACCATAAGTTGTTTTGAAATAAAAGACTAATTGGCTTGTTGATTCCCCGAGCGTGCTAACTAACTCTCAAAATTTGCTCAATTAGGGAGACAACTTGCTGCGGTCGATGCTCAAAATGCTTCTTGATTTGAAATTTTAACGAATCTGCTGGCACATCTTTTTTGTTGAGTTTAAGGCGAATATGCTCAATTCGTGGGAGAGTGGAATTGAGCGCTCGAATAACGGTGCGGTATTGTCGAAGAGTCAGGCTATCGACTTGAATGAAGGGTAGATTTAATGTGTCGGTATCGAGTCCAATATTAGAAGCAAATTCGAGTTTAACTTGTAATGAAGAGGTGAGGCGCTGTTCTTCTGTGGGTTCTGGAGTTGCTGCAGATTCGGCACCAGCAGGAAAGGAAGCAATTTCATTGAGAAGAGGCACAAAATCGGGGGCAAGTTCTGCTGATAGTTTTTCAGAAGGATTCATTCGCTTCGATGCTAACAGCGTAGCGATATAGTGAAGAATTAAGCCACCATAACCAAAAATTACCACAATTTCAATTGTGAGGGTGAGAAAATGCTGAATATGTTCGTACATGATTATAATTTGCAAGTGGAACATCTCTCAAACGCGCTCGCGTTTAATACAGCGTATCCCCGGTTTATGAAATGCAGCTTTAGACACGGCATTGCCTTGTCCCTACGGGGATTAATCTATCTGGGGTATACTTCATAAACTTGCAATATGCTGTATCAAACAATAGTTCGGACAGTTTTTATATAGCCCAATGGCTTATTCTCGCTTGACTTTGAGCCACTGTGGATAATTAAATCAATGTCAGCTCTACCCCTGACTTGCATTTAATTCGAGTTTATTTATGATCCTTGCCCTGTAAAGCTTGTAGTCTCGTTCCAAAAACTGTTTGGAGTATTGTCAAAGCCTTTTAACAAAAACAGTCATTTAATTTATTGCCAAACGGTTTTACGCTGACTTATTGAGCAACCTACATTCTCGGATAAAACCAGTTAACCATAACTTACGCTTTGTAACTGTGTTGCAAAGCTTTGAGATTATTTGCCTTACTTGCGGAACCTTTGCTACGCTCGATGGTAAACTCCATCAAGGGTTCAGAATGACATAATGAAGTTATTACTCCCTAAGTGCTATTAACTAAATCCTTGTGAGAATGCGATCGCAAATATCGCAAACGGAACCGATGCGGTGGGTGGGCGGGCAAAACAAATCCTGCTTGGAGCAGGATTTTATCCCCTTTATCGGGGGTCGTCATTGATTATTTGACAAAATCATCAATCTCTTCATTATCGTCAGTTGCCTTTTTCTTGTGAGAAGCTTTGACTGCAGATTCGATATAACGGAAGTGCAAGTCAATCACTGCTTGCTCAGATGAAAGCCAGTAAACGTTGCTCAAGATTTCTTCAAGCATCTCGTCAGCCGAGTAGCCTTCATATTGCTTGTTAAACCAAGTATTGAACGCTTCCCAGTCAAGAGCTTTACCTTTCTGCAACTGTCGTTGTTTGGCACGTCCCGTTAACTCGCGGGCAACGTGCAAAAACATCTCGAAGCGCTGTTCTTCAAGAGTTTCTGCAAATTGCTTTTGCATCGGAGTTGGAGCGGATTTGCGATTAGCCATGATTAACCCTCAAGCGTGTTTTTTTTCACAACTAAAGCGACGGCAGTCTGCTAATTACAATTAATTCAAAAAATTTAGTGGGTGGGTGAGTGGGTAAAATTAAATTCACAACCAAGGTCAAAGTTTCCTTGATTGTGAATTTGTTGGGTCTGCTTCCCAGAGCGTCCTGATTCGGACGGTGGCGACAATCATTACCCAGCATCGCAATTCGTGGAAAAGGCCTCGATAGAGGCAAAAAAATGCTCTGCTTTTTCAGCAGAGCTTTCTAATCAAACTTTAGCAATTATTCGTCGTCTTCCTCAAATTCTTCCTCTTCGTCTAAACTAAAATCATCCTCCTCATCGTCATCATCCTCCTCCTCATCCTCATCGCCTTCCTCGTCTTCGTCATCCTCATCAATTTCATCGAGTATGTCATCAATTTCATCATCTTCATCATCGAGATCGTGATCATCATCGAGTTCTTCAGTATCTTCTTCTGAGGATTTAGCTAACTCGTTGCGACGCTTTAAGCTTTGAGCATTGAACTCCATTAAATCGGCAATGGCAGCTTGCGGGTTGTCAGCAATTGTATCGTAAAGTTGGCTCATCGCTAAGGCAACAACTTCGACACCATACTTGAGTTCCTCGGGTCGGCCAACTAGCTTGGGAAACACAGTATTGTTCCACTCTTGCCAGTCGAACTTTTTACTATTGCCATTACCATTGCGCTTATTCAACTGAGCTTGAATATCCAATCCCAGTTTTTCGCGAATTGCGTGGCCCACCTTTGTCGAAATACGGCTATCGCGACGCTGAATTGTCACGCCGTACTTCTTATGAATTGTATTGCGAATCTGTTTGACTAGCTCGCCAGCAAGTTGCTCGGAGCTGAGGTTAGGTTGAGGTTTTGATTTGGCTCCATTGTTACTGCCGACAGTTTGACTGTTCTGTTTTTCAGGTGGCTTAGATTTAGCAGGCACTGGTGACTGAGAGCGAGTGGGAGTGGCTGCGGTTTGCTTTTTACTTGTGACCATGATTGACAATTTAACTTGCATAACATCAATTAATGAGTGCCGTTAGGCACAATTACCCCCTCCAGTAGAGGGGGAGTATTTCGCTCATTAGCAGGAAGCTAAATTTTAATTATGTTAGTTAAATTTTTATGTTAAACATCCTCTCTTTAGTTGTATAAATTCATGAAAATTTTCACTACAGGGTCTAATTTAAGAGCCACTCAAACTCCCATAGTTGCCCTTGAATATTACAGTGCCGATCGCCAAAAAATCTTGTCATCATTTCATCAGTACGCCAGTGAGTGTTGTTTACCTGTTTATTATTGGAATCCCGGCTATGCAACTCTTCAACTGGTGCGGTGTTTGGATAAACATCTCCCGAAATTAGGTGGTCATTCAGACTTGACAAGCGTTTCAGATATTTCGGAAACGTATAACAGTGAATGCGTCCTATGCAAAACTGAGCTATCTGTCGAGAGTGATGTCCTGCAATTTCTGCTGGAAAATGACTGCCCCGGTATCTTTTTGTTAGAGGACATTTTGGAGTCAGACAGTACCGAACAGCCTCTTGTCCGCCGTTATTCTCAATTAGCTAACGCATTCTTTGACTTGAAAGGGCGTTGGGCCGAGCAATATTGGGTACTGCTGGGCGAGTACATCCAACTGCCATCAAAGCTAAGTCCATTAATTCCTCTACTCAAATGTCCGCTACCCGATCGTTTTGAAGTCGAAGTTCTTGTAAATAACTTTTGCGATCGCAATTGTTCCCTTGATTTTGGTTCAGATCCGGTAGCTGCTAAAACACGGCTGGCTGTTTCTAGTCTAGGGCTGCCAACTGCTGAAATTGAATTGGTGTTAGATCGATCGCTATCTATGACCGCTTCAGTTGTCCAAATCGCAGAGTTGGTATTGGAGCATAAAATATCGCAACTTCGAGACCAGGGGTTGGAGTTCATTGCTTCTCCCGACGTGCCTCATGCTGGCGGTTTAGATTTATTAGACGCTTATTTGAACGAAGTCGTAAAGCTGTCAGAAGCTGATGCCAAGAAATATCACCTCAGACCTCCCAAAGGAATGCTGCTGTGGGGGCCGCCGGGGACGGGCAAAAGTTTGAGTGCAAAGCTAGCTGCTAAGAAGCTAGGTTATGCGCTTTTAGCAGCAAGTTGGGGCAATATTCTAGGTTCCTCTAATCCCGATCGCGCTCTCAACAAAATGCTGGATACAGCAGATAATTTGGGCGGCTGCGTGCTATTTTTTGACGATTTTGACAAGGGTTTTTCTGGCTGGGAATCAAATGCTGATGGCGGTGCAGCTAGGCGGCTGTCGCAGAAATTGCTCACATGGATGCAGGAGCATGAAAGCCCCGTGTTAATGTTAGCTACTGTTAACCGCTTAGAAATGCTGCCGGCTGAACTTATCCGCAGATTTGACGACGGCGGAATCTGGTTTGTGGATTTGCCACACAGCGGCGCTCGCTATGAGATTTTCAATTTGCACTTAGCTAAGTATTTCCCAGAGCAGTTTGGGGAAGGAAAAGAGAACCTTTGGAGCGACAGGCAATGGTATTCGCTACTATCTGATTATGCCGGAGCAACGAGTGCTGAAATTGCGATCGCAGTAAAGCGCTGTGCTGAACGAGCCTATTGTGAAGGGCGACCGGGTAAAATTGAATTGGCCCATTTGCGTTATCAGAGAACTCAGTTTGTGCTATCGTCTGAGCGTTCTTCTGAAGATATCCAGGGGATTCGGAACAAAGCTAGTTATGCTCGTCCCACAGCCAGTTCCGACACTTCCAGGTTTGCGGAGGGCGAACAAGAACTGTTTGAATATAAGCCCCCTACTTACGATTTGAGCGAAGATGACGCTGTTTAATCTAGATGCAGAATTCACTGCTTTCTTAACAGCTAAAAAGAAAAGAAAACGTAATAAGTTGGCATTCGGGAGAGAATGGTATGAGTCAATAGGCTTGGGATAAGACAGTCTAGGAGGCAAAAGCCTGTGAAAAACAGATACTGTGATTGCTTTCATGTATAGATCGCTACGCTCACAGCGAACAATGACAAAAAACGTTAACCAAAGCATATGGGGGTATGAGGGTTATGTCCCAATACGGTTCTGTTAAGAATCTGACTTATAAAAGATACCTGTATTTTTCAAAAAACTGTGAGTTCAAATTCGTTTAAGAGCACTAACTGAACCGTATTGGGTTATATCCTTGATTTTGTCTATGTTTGGAGGGTATTGTCACCTCATCAGTCAAGCGACTTGACGTAACAGCCAGAATTAAAGATAATAAAATTGAGGCGACTTCGGAAATTCAAGCCATGAAAACAAGTTTAATCAACACAGCCCTTTATACTGCTCAGACTTATAACATCAAACGAATATGCCAGCCAAAGATATTTATCACGATCATGTCAAAAAAGCTCTGGAAAAAGACGGCTGGACAATTACAAACGATCCTTTCAAACTAAAATGGGGGTTCCGAGAACTATTTGTAGACTTAGGAGCCACGAAACTTGTAGCTGCCGAAAGAGGTGAACAAAAAATAGCTGTTGAAATTAAAAGTTTCGTGAGTCTTTCCCAAGTGAGCGATTTAGAAACTGCATTAGGGCAGTATATCGTTTACTTGAATATCTTAGAAGAAGTCGAAAATAACCGATTGCTATATTTAGCTATTCGTCAAGCAACCTATCAAGAAATATTTTCAGAAGCCATCGGGGCTCTAGTGATACGCAAAAACTCTCTGCGCTTACTTGTTTTTGACCCTACCAAAGAGGAAATCGTACAATGGATAAATTAGATAATTACCGACAAATCATTGAAAAAGTCTTAAGCGACTATGCAGAAATTCCATATTCATACAACAACCTTGAATCCAAACTCATTATCAGCAAAGACTCCAATGATTATTTACTGCTAACAATAGGCTGGGAAAAAGATGTGCGAAATCATGGCTGCATTGTTCACCTTGAAATTATTAATGGTAAAATCTGGATTCAAAGAGATGGAACAGAAGACGGAATAGCCACTGATTTGTTGGCTGCTGGTGTTCCAAAAAGTGACATTGTACTGGCATTTCACCCCCCGGAAATTAGACAACATACAGATTTTGCGGTCTGTTAAATAAAGCTAAAAAATCACATTCAAACCCTAACTTTTTTTACCTAAGTTTTGAGAGGAAGTTTTAGCCGATCGCCTGCATTAGATTGCGAACCCTTAGAACCGCCAAACCGTGTCCCTATCGGCGATATAGCGGTCATTAAAGACCGATTAGCCCTACCTTGATATGAAAAAGACCGCGTAGATGGCGAGACGAAAATAGGCCTCTTTTGCGATCGCCCCACTGAACATCCACCAGCAAGCGCGATCGCTAGAATCAACCACACGCGGCACACCACGTTTTACCCGGCCGTCGCAGCCAGCAGCATCACGCCTTTTTTCCGCGCAGTCGATCGAGAATTAGCCGATCGGGACTTACGCATCAAGACCAAAGAAACCGGGTTTTTTACCGAATCTCGTAGCGTCAACGAAGTATTTCGCAAAAAACCTGGTTTCTGGCCATCCGTGTGTAAGTCCTACCGATGTAACTGTTGCCATCCCTCGTTTCGGACACCACCACATGACCACCGTCACCCCAGCCGCGAGTATTTTGCAGCACCGCGATGCCTTAAAATTGGTCGTAGATTTAATTGTAGAACGCGCCGAAACAAGATTTTAATTAAGAAACAAACATTAACCGCCCCAACTTGTCAGAACCTTGATTTCTACTTCGCAAGGAATGGGCGATAAAAACTTGTCGCCGGCTGACACCATACAGCTATCAAGTAAAGTTTTTACTTGCTCAATTTCAGCAATTGGACACTCTAACAAAATTTCATCATGAACGACACAAATAAGTTTAGCTCCTGTTCGTTTCAAAGGTGCAAAAAGTTTCGCTAATGCTAATTTAGTAATGTCAGCACTCAGCCCTTGAATCGGGTGATTCAGCATTTCATTAAGCAGCGGTTTAGATTCTTTAGACCAAAGTCGCCGTCGGCCAGCCATTGTGCGACTTTCTCTAATCCCTTTCTGCCACTGTCGGCGAATGGCTGCATGAAACTGTTTAATGCCTGAATAGGAGTTAAAAAACTTTTTGCGGAACAGCGAGGCTTTTTCCCGAGTTAAAATTACTCCGTATTCTGACTGAGCCATGTTCTTAAATTTGTTGACTCCCATGCCGTAAATTAAACCAAAATTAATGATTTTGCCAAGCTGTCTCTCATCTGAGGTGATGTCAATCAATGGTTTGTCAAGCACTAAAGAAGCCGTAAGTTTGTGTAAATCTTCACTTTGAGAGTAGGCAGCCCCCATTGTGCGATCGCCCGAAACCTTAGCCATGATTCTTAACTCAATTTGGCTGTAATCGGCTTTGAGTAGTACACAACCTGGTGCTGTGATAAAACACTGCCTAGTTTCCCCATCTCTAGGAATATTAGTTAAATTCGGTTGGCGACAGCTAAACCTACCAGACCTCGCTCCAATCTGAAACCAATTCGGATGAATTCTTCCAGTAATGGGGTGAATGTGATGGGGCAAACCTTCAACAAATGTGCTGATTCGAGTTGACACGCTGCGGTAGTCGAGCAAAGCTTGAATTACGGGATGTTTGTCAGCAAAGCAAATTAATGTCTGAGTAGTGGTGGAATTAACAGGAATACCAGTAGATTGAAGGGCTGCTAAAACTTGTTTTGGAGAGCGGGGATTAATGGTTTCTGTAAATTCGGGAAGCAGGGAGAGTTGTTGGTGAGGGTTAGGTCGATGCAATTGCGAATTAATTTGGGTTAAAAGCAAGTCGCGAGTTTGACAAAGTTTGTTGCCAAGAACTTTCCACTGTTCTCTATCTAGTAGCATTCCATTTAGTTCCATAGAAGCTACCGCAGGCAAACAAGCAAACTCCAATTTTGCAATTTCCCAAAGTTTTGAAGCTTTCAGTTTTTGTTTTAGCGTTTCTCGCAAGGGCAATAAAATTGCAGCATCGGTAGCGGCATATTGCAGTTGATATGGTGTCAGCGTTCCACTCCAGTCACTTGTTTGCAGCGTTTTATCTAGCTTGACGCCGAGTAGTTGGTCGGCTACAGCTTCTAACGATAAATTGCGTTTTAGTCCAGCAACGAGCACTCGGTACGCCAGATAGGTATCGAAAAAGGGACGTCTGGGGGGCAATCCAGCTTGAGTTAGCATCATCCATTCAAATTTGAGGTTGTGACCTATTTTCAGGGCTTCTCCGGCTAATAGGGCACGCAAGGGGTGGAGGTCGGCGGGTGCGATCGCCCTGATATCGATGACTGCGACTGGGCGATCGGGAATTGCTAACTGTACTAGGCAAACTTTGGCTCGGTACGGGTCAGTTCCCAAAGCAGTTTCGCAGTCAATACCGATAATTTTTGCTTCTTGAAAAGGCTTGAGGGCTATTTTCAAATCTGCTGCATTATTTATCAGTTCATAGACAGGTTTTATCGAATCACTCAATTGATTTGTATTACATTTATTAGGAGCATTCTTAGTTATTATATTTTTCATCATTACTTGGGTTTCTTCCCAAGAATAGAAAGATTCAGGAGTATCTCGATCGACATGGGGGTTTGAGTAATATTTGATAATGTCTCGGACATTACGCAGCTTATTATTCATGGATTTTGTTTAGGAAAGTGAGGGAGTTATGAGTCAGTTTTTTCCAAATCAACTTAAGTCTTGGAGTTGAGGACTAAAGTCAAAAACATAAAGGATGGCGGTTGGTCTAAAAAAAACCAGGTCAACCCTGGTTTTGATTTAAAAAAGTTGGCAACTTTAAAGTCGGCAACAGTTGTTTTGGTTATCCCAAGTGCCGTCTAAAAGGTCGCAGCCTGGTTTGCCATCTGTAATCTTTTTACAAACGGCTGCGTTAGCGTTTGTTGTCACTAACAGCAACAGGCTTGTTATAGCGATAGCAATCATTTTTTTCATAACGGTGAACTCAAATGTGTGAACTTCACCGATACAGCACTGTTTAGTGCGACTTTAATTCGGAACGATTAGATTTTGAAAAAAGAATTAGATGAAGGTGGATGGAAAAATATTGTTTGAATTTAAATTGAAAGATTATGACTATAATGTAACTGAGTTTCCCACTTACCGAGCTTTTTTATGAGTAACTCAATTCCCTCCCAGCCGCAATCCACAATAGATGATACAACCCGTTATCCGCGCTTGATGGAACTGATAGAAGCAGAAGATGCAGCTAATGGAGAAGTTGGCTGCGGTGGGAATTTGGGTAATAAACCTTCAGTTTATCTGAAAACCTGCGGTATCAATATCTCTGATGAAAAGCTAAGAAATTTGTTAAGGGAGTATTTAGGTCATCTATTGATGGAGCTAGATTTTGACTCAATAATCAACCATGTGAGTCATTTCGTAGAGTCATTAGTCGTGCAGGAACACACTCAATTAGAGGAGACCAAACCAGCATTAATGCTCTTAGAATCAGTTTTTGAGCAAATTCCTGCGAAATCACTCAAACAATGTATTGAGTCAGAATTGGGTGAGTTTTGTTCGGAAACGGCGATCGAGCAAATTGTTCAGTACACTGGTCAAGTGATTCACAATTCAATTCTTCAACCTCGACATAAGTGGCCCAAACCTATTTGGGTACTAAGTGCTCTTGAGAAGGTGTATATTGCTCAGGCATCTAGTTTAGATGCAGCAATTGCCCAAGTGAAAGCACAATATCCCCACGAAATGGGAGAGCTGCAAGTAATAAAAGTAGGAGGTTTTCTCGCACCAAACCAAGTGATTTCCTTGGACTTTATGAACAATTTTAAATAAAAATTGCTGGAATAATTCGGTAGCTTTGAACGCACGCAAAGATGTGTTATATCCGCTGTTTTAAGCCAATAGAGTTCAGTTAAGGCAATCCGCTCGGAAAAACAGATACTCTTGTTTGCTTTCCTACCCTACCCTTCACCGAACTCCTAGGGGGAACGGGAACGCTTTTGGCGAACGGAGCGCTAACGCTCTTGAGTTCGCAATTACCAAAAAACAACGTTAATTCAAGCGTATTGTCTTTTAAGCATGGGGATTCTTTAGATTTGAGTCGCTTCTCCCTATTAAAAAACATTTTTATCGGCTTGGTAGCATTGCCCAGTGCTGAGAGCCGTTAGGCAACCTTCATAGAACTGCCCCTCCAAATGGAGGGGGTAATTTTTACTGGATGAAATCGCTCATAGAGGTGAGGTGTCAGGCATTAAATGCGATTTAACTTGGAAGTATTCACCACATGAACTAACAAAAACCATGCACAATTATTCGATTGAACCTAATTCTGGCTACAACAACTCCGGTTACGAATCGGAAGCAGATTTGACTGTCGGTTATTCGCCATCTAAGGAAGTTCGTCAAGGTAATTTTGACGACGCTTACCAAGAAAATATCTATGACTTGTCCAACCTAGCAGATACTCCTTGGACAGATTCAGCAGTCCGCCCGAATCCACAGTTTGAGCTGGAGCTTGAGTAAAGAAAAAATCGAGAGGGAAAAAATCGAGGGGGAAGAGGGGGAGAGGATAAGAGGGAGAGAGAGAGGGATATGGATATGGATATTGAGATTTAGCTGATGGGTTATTTCTGGGATGCTGCTCTAGTTTTTGTAATGTTTGAAAAAAAGTAAAAATGTTTACCAAATCATCAAGAATAGAGCAGCTTTTTTGATCCAAATTTTAGTTAACATAGGATTTCCATGAACAGTCCAAAGCAGTTAAAAAAATCAAGCCAGGTAGGATCTGCTTTAATAGCTGCCAGTAAACTCTGCCTAATTTTTGCTTTCATCTGCGCTACTTTCTTAAGCTTTCCATCAATTGCTAGCGCTAGTTCCTTACCTACTAAAATTTGGGAAAAAGAACAATCTAGAGTTTTGCTGCCAGATTGGAGCCAGATTACCTTTAGTTCCCTGCCCGCAGTTGCTAGTTCTGGAAGTTCTGGCGGTCGAAGCTGGCAAGCCGGCACTTCTGTTGACAACATCTTGAAGCTGGGGGACATTAACCATGTAAAACCTGAAATTCTTTCTTTACAAGCAATTGAACAATTGGCATTAGGGGATATCAATTTAGAGAATATCAGCTTGTCAGCATTTCCCTTAGCTGGTAAGCAAACTGTCGGTCACTTGGCTGAAATTGTTCCGAATCTTAGCCAATTTCAATTGAGCGATGTTCCTCCAATTGCTTCTTTATCTTCTCAAATAGCCGGAGTGAACCCTAACATCAACCAATTACCAATTGGTCAAGCTGTCAAACAAGTACCGCAACTAGCGCAGGCAAAACTTAACCAAATTGACCTATCTGAGTTTGCGCTCGCCCAAATTCCCAATCTTAATAGCGTAAATTTAGAACAGTTCTCTGGCTGGTCAGAGGAACTCATCAGCAATATTCCGCTCCTGAGTCAAGTCCCACTTTCTAATTTTCCGGTTCCTATTGCGTCTATTGGCAGCGCAGTCATGCGAATTGACACGATTTACAGTCGGTACGAGAGCAAGCGCAATAACACAATTTCCGGTTCTGATGTAGAAGGATTTGCGGTAGCCTGCGAGAAAGATTGCGCTTATATCGAACTCGACGACATGGAAAACGCCGGTCGCCGCGCCACAGGGCCGCTAGAAGGCAAGCAGTGGATTAGCGGCAAATACCAAGAAGTGCGAGGCGGTTCTGGCTGTTTGACCGGTTGGGAACCGACGGGCCGGCATCCTTTTGGAGAAGTGTTTAAAGTAGTCGTAATGGAGCCGTCAGAAACCAGCGATACTGTTGACACGGCTCTGTACTTCAGATTTAGTTTGCCCTGCGGCAAATCGCCTTACATTATTGGTCCGGTTCCGTTTCTCAGTTACAGCGTTAATTCGCCTATGTTTGTCGGTCGATTAGAGGGCGGTTCTTCTAACAGTATTTCGCGTTCAAAAGGCGTCGCCTCTGAAACAAAACCTTCAAAGCCGCTGAGTTCAAATCAAACTAAAGAAAACCCTTTACCAACTCAGCCTCTACCTGAATCCAAGCGAGAGTGCGCGCGCCCCGCAACTTACGTTAACGGTGTGGATGTAGCTTCATTAGGGGAGGCGTTAGCAAAGCTTTCCGAAGGAATCACCAATTTGGAAAATGCAGCCAGTGCCGACTACGAAGCCATTGGCGAGATGGTTTGTACCGAAGGATCTCGCAACTGCGGGCGGGCGATCGGTCGCTATCAGTTGATGAGCTACCGGGAAGACGTGCAGCGTGCTGTCAGTTCAACTCCAGGGGGGGCTAACTTTATCCTGAACGTCAACAAAGGTCAAAAACCTACAAGAGAGGAACTATTCCAATATTTTCCTCCTGCTGTTCAGGATAAAGTTTTGCAAAATTCTCTAGCTGAGAACTTAGTCAACAGCCAACAGGAAATTGACCCTACAACTGGGCAGGTGTTCAAGGGCGATCGCTTAATTGAGCGAGTAGCGCAGAAACACTTTGGGGGTTTTAGCAGTAAAATTGATGCCAGCTATTCCAACATTTTAGGCGGCTACTCTCTCAAACAGTATGGAGAGAAAGTCCGAGAGCTTTACAACCACAATGCCAGCGACAATTGCCGAGCTAATTCGGGGGACAGCAATGGTATCACAAACTCCGGGGGCGATCGTATTACTTTAAATGCTAGGTCAAGTATTGGTGCTGCGCCGTTCATCAGCTTTTTTCTGGTAGGAATGTGGTTTCTAGTTCGACTTTTTCAGAGACGAAATCAGCAATTTTTTCTGATGCTAATTTGGGGGTTATTAGTTACTATTGCCACCGCTGCACCCTCCCATTAGACTTGCATGGCATTCATTCGCTCGCTATTCTTGAAATCCATCTGCGTTGAGCTGTGTTGATCTGCTTTACCTCTGCGGTTCACTTATCACTCAAAGATTTATGCAATCTTGTCTCATGAATCAAGAAAGTCATTAAAATTGACTGCAAAATAGAGAGCCACTGCTTACTTAAGCCAAGTATCCTATCTTTTCAATTCCTTCCGTTGCCCTTAATTTGTTATTTAAGGAGTAAAAATGATTCGAGAAAATCGAGTAGAACAACAGACAGCCGGCATCCCAAGAATTGTCAACCCCCCGGTTTGGTTAAATCAAATTGGTCATTGGTTTCGCATTGGTTTGACAGTTTTTACCGCCCTGTCGCTATTATTGGGGACAGTTGCTTGCACGAATTCTAGTTCAGCAACAACTGCACCGGCTTCTTGGCAACAAGCTTTGCGAGTCACTCCAAAAGAAACTTTAACCCTAATTGTAAAGGAACACAGCAGCCTTCCAGAACTCAAAGTAGCGGCTGGGCCAAGTGCACCGGCGGAAGCGATTAAAAGAATGCGAGTGTGGCAAATTAATGGCTCAGTAGGGCGGCTGAACCTTTATGATTTCAATAATTCCGCTCTGTGCGGCACAAAAGGCTGCCTTTATGTTGGCTACTTAATTCCTAATGATTCGGGTCAAATGCCAACAGAAGTATTTGCAGCTTATCTCGACCCCCATAAACCGCCGAAAACTCCTTTGTTTAAGGCTGACACTTCCTCGCACGAGGGTTTGCCTTGTTTAGGAGTGAATCAGCTTTCCAAAGAAGGCCGGCGCCAGCTTCAATTTTGCTACGACGGCCTTACCTATCAACTTGCTGACAGCCAGCTTTTCAAAGATGGTTAGTGTTTAGTAGTCTGCGGGTTCATCGAAGTCAAAATCTTCTTCTGAATCAACCTCAACTTCAACCTCAGCCACCTCGGAAAATTCATCTAAATCCTCCAATTCTGAGTCTGTTCCTCCTTCAACTTGTGCAATTTTGCGAGGGGGCGACAATTTACCTCGATTTTTGCGGTTAGTTACGCTTTCTGGCAACGCCTGGACTTCAGGTTCGGCACCAGCGGCTATAGCTGGCAACCCGGCATCGCTAGCGTCTATGAAGCCAGCAATGCTATTGTGCAGTCCCCAAATCAATTTCTTTTGTGGTTTTTGACCGAGAAATAGCTTGTGAAAATTAGCATCTGTTGGCTGAGTAATGCTGTGAGTTTTGCAGCAAAAGGATTTATTTTTGCCTTCCCCTTCTTTGAGAGCTCTAAACTCGACATTCAACACTCCCAAAGAGCGCCACTTGTCACTTTTACCGCTGTAATCTCTCCCAAAGCAATCAGCAAATACCCGTTCCAAATTGCGGTAAAATTCTTCTCTAGCGCTCTTAAAACTCCAGAGGGCTACATTCTTGAAGCGGATCACAATCGGTACCTGATGCAGGGGTTGGTTTTTGGAATTTAGAAAGATGAGAGCGTGTTCGGAACACACTTCCTGCGTCTTTTTATCGAGGGCATCGCGATATTCGTCGTAAAGCCCAATAAAAGTACCTGCTAATTCTCCATTTTCTTCAATATCTTTGTAGCGGATGTACTCAGGCACAAAAGCTAATACCAACATCCTCACTTTTTGGAGCAGCAAGCCTGTCACTTGTTCGGTTAGTTCAACTGTTGTCAATTCCCCGACATCAGGCATTGCGTACCATTCGGCTTTGGCAAGCTGGTCGGAAGGAATCAAAATACCTGCTGGATTATCATTAATGACGATTCCGTAGGGCAAAGAGGGCTTGCGAGTTTGGTTGTATTCACTGTTGAATAGCTCCGGATCTATCTCGTAGTAATCAGCACTCTTGTTCTTGTGCGTGTTGGAGTTTCCACTAGAATTCTGTACTGTCTTACTTGGAGATTTCGCGTTATTGCTTCTTACCATTGTTTACCTATTTTTGTCATTGTCTCCCCCTTGAGGCGATAGCCTCTATCTGAATCCTTTAGTTTTTTTAAGAGCTAAAAAAAATGAACTATTTGCAATTTCTGCCTAAAATTAACAAAGCTACCTTGGTACAAATGGCAGTTCAACCTCCTAAACGTTCGTTAACTAGCATAGATTTTGGGGGGTTGTTGGGCCAGTTTATGAAGCCAGAGGGACTGGCAATGTTAGGGCTAATGGCAGGCTTACTTGTTGCTTCCAAATTAGTGGGAAACGGGAAGGGTAAAATTACCTCCGGGCGGCTGTGCGGGACGGCTGAAAAATTGGCAGCCACAGGTTGTGCCCTCAAACAAATGAAAGAAAAAAAACGGCAGCCCGTCACTTTGTGGAGCGGTACGCCGACTTATTGGTTTAAAGGTTGTCAGGGATTGAGCGCTAGATTGCAAACGCTATTAGGTGCATCTCCTACAGTTTGGTTTCCCCACGCAGAACGCGGCACTTTAGTCATTGGCGCTCCGGGGTCTGGCAAAACATTCAGCGTCATTGACCGGATGGTTGAAAGTGCATTTCAGCAAGGTTTTCCTGCCATTATTTACGACAAAAAAGGAGACCAGATGAAACTGCTTGCACCCCTTGCAGTGCGCTACGGCTACGACGTGCAAGTGTTTGCACCGGGGGAAGCTTACAGCGGCACTATCAATCCTCTGGATTTTATGAGAGATGCACAAGATGCAGTAATGGCAGCAGAAATTGGACAAGTTATTGCTCGAAATGCTAGTCCGGGGGAGAGCAAAGGCAATGAGTTTTTTGAGAAAGCAGGCGAGTTGATGGCGAAGGGTTTAGTGCAGTTGGCAAAAAGCAGTCCTTACCCGGATTTAGCTTTTGTGTACGCAATTATTCAACTGCCAGATTTGGTCAAGCGCATCGACCACGCCGTTCACCGACCCGACGGTCATCCCCTCAAAATGGACAGGTGGATTGCCTCTAGTTTTTCGCAGTTATTAAGTTCAAAAGATGCTGAAAAAACAGTGGCGGGCATCAAGGCAACCGCAGAGGCAACCTACTCCAGTTTCATTCAAAAAGATTTGCTGCGGGCATTTATTGGTCGCAGCACCATTCCGATTGCTTTAGAAGGCAAAAAGTGCATTATTTTCAAATTAGATGACCAAAGGCGCACTGTGGTGGGGCCGCTGTTAGCTGCTGCTATTCACTTATGTGTGGTGTCTAATTTGAGCCGGGTACGTTCTGACCCATTTTTGTACTGCTTAGACGAGTTTCCGTCTCTCAAGTTCGACAGAATGGATCAGTGGGCTAACGAATATCGTTCTGCTGGCGGCGTACCGATTGTTGGCATTCAATCACTCAATCAACTCTATAATCTCTATGGGGATAAAAAAGGGGCGGCGATCGCCAGTGCTCTGTCAACTCACGTCCTCTTCAACCCCGGCGATTTTGACACAGCGGAAAAATATTCCAAGCGGTACGGGGAAGTGGAAGTGCTGGTAAAAAATCGATCGACCGGCAGTTCGACAGGGCAGCAAACGAGCCGCTCTGTCAACTGGAGCGAACAGTTGCAAAAGAAACCGCTGATTAGTCCTGACGAAATTCTGAGGTTTCCTCAAGGCAAGTGCGTCATCACTTCACCGGCCTACGCAACGGGGACGGAAGCTTTATTTCCCTACCCTCTCAAGATTCCGGTGCGGCCCGGCGACATAAAGCGAGCTAAAGAATCTGAAGAACTGTGGGACAGCAGCATCAGACCGCAGCTTGAAAGGCGGGCGAAAGCTTTGTCAGTAGAGCAGCAGACAGGTAAACTGCTCAATATAGATGAAGAGCTCGACAAGCGGATTCAATTTGCTTATCACTTGCTGCCACATCCGAACGATCCAGAAGAACCCGTGACGGTGGCTGATATTAAGTCGCCTGTTAATGCTGCTGGTGCGAACAGCGCGGCTGGAAACATAGCGGTTGGCAATATTCGGACAAAACTTAAAAATCTGTCATTTGGTGGCGATAGATAATGGAGCAAACTAAACAATTTTTGGCTGACATTTTGATTGTTGACGATATTCCCGCTAACATTCAACTGCTCTCTCAACTGCTAATTGAAAACGGTTACAAAGTCAGGAAGCTGATTAGTGGAGAGCGAGCTTTAAAAGCAGTAGAATTGCAAGCACCAGACTTGATTTTGCTAGACATAAAAATGCCAGGTATGGATGGCTATGAAGTCTGCCGCCAACTTAAAGCATCTGAAGCTACTTGTGGTATCCCTGTATAGTCATTTCAAATAAGTATGAGACACTCTTTATGCACAATAAGCACGAATAACTTCATCAAGAGATGTGCCA
>NZ_JAUBUR010000053.1:0-35333 GCF_036705485.1 Microcoleus sp. AT9b-C3
AGGAAGAAGGAAGAAGGAAGAAGGAAGAAGGAAGAAGGAAGAAGGAAGAAGGAAGAAGGAAGAAGGAAGAAGGAAGAGGTGTCAACTTAAGACTGAAATCTTAGGTTTCTCTCGCTTGTATCAAAGTCTAGATCCCCCTAAATCCCCCTTAAGAAGGGGAGTAGGGGTTGACTTTAAGTGTTCCGAGTTTTCGTGTTTTTAACAAAGACTTTGAACACTCTTGTCCTCGCCTTTTGAATAGAGACTGTGAACACTCTTGTCCCCCCCTTATTAAGGGGGGTTAGGGGGTATCTCCGGGTTTAAAACACCCTAGGGACGATCGCATTTATGCCGCCGCTGTCTCCACAGCAACAGGAAGTTCAGTCAAATCAAAGCGATAATTTTCAATCACTGGATTGGCCAAAAGTTGGTCGCAAACGCGATCGAGTTGTTCGCGGGCCTCGGACTCAGCAGCAGCAGTCAGCGTCAATTCAACGTATTTCCCGATTCGCACGCGCTCAACATTGTCGTATCCCATGTGTTGCAAACCAGACTGTACGGCAGTGCCGGCGGGATCTAAAACAGAAGGCCGGAGGGTAACATAGATTTGGGCAAGATATTTCTGAGTCACGGGAATGTTGCGGTAGGTGATGTGAAAGTTAGCCCCATTGTATTCTACAACCGAGCTGCACGCCGATCGCCATTCGATTAGCCCAAGTAAGATAGCCTAGAAACAGGGACAGATTTGACTCTAGCAGATTACACAAAAAAATTATGAGAACCAACCGCACCCGCAGTCAGGAGCGTATTTTACATTTGCTCAAGCACTTGAATCGATCGCTCTCAGCGCAAGATATCTACTTAGAACTGCGTAACAGCGACCAAAGCATGGGCTTAGCAACCGTTTACCGTTCCCTAGACGGTTTAAAGCGAGAGGGGTTCGTTCACGTCAGAACGCTTGCTAGTGGCGAATCTCTATACGGTGCCGCCCACCAAGACCAACATCACTTAACTTGTCTGGAATGTGGCGCGTCAATTACGATCGACGAATGCCCCGTCCACCATTTAGAAAGCCAACTACAACAATCTCATTCTTTCAAGATTTATTATCACACTTTGGAGTTTTTCGGATTGTGCGATCGATGTACTTTGGCTCAAGAAACTTAGAGAAGTTATTAGTCATGAGTGATGTCAATTCCGGTTGCACTCAAAAATGATAGTTGACTGTTGACTCCGTGTCGAACCGCGCAGGCGGGTTTTGTTTGTGTAGCAAAAGATTTCAACCTGTCGTTTTATTAACTCGCTCAAGGATGCAAAAACTCTAAATGGTCTCCTGGAATCGATCGCAATTTTGCAGCCGAGCCTTGCAGTTTCAATCGGCCGCGTTCTAACATGATAATCCAATCGGCGCGATCGATCACTCGCGGCCTGTGACTTATAAAAATCGTCGTTTTCCCGTGCCGATACATCAACAATTGTTCTAAAACTTCCGCTTCGCTTGCGGGGTCAAGCCCTGCGGTAGATTCGTCTAAAATCAATACGGGCGGGTTGTTGAGAAGGGCGCGGGCGATCGCCAATCTTTGTCTTTGTCCGCCAGAAATATTCGCTCCAAACTCCCCTAAAACAGTTTGATATTTATCCGGCAATTGGCTGATAAATTCATCCGCCCCCGCAATTTTGCAGACTTTAACAATCTGTTCAAAGCTGATATCTGGACTACCCAAACGAAAATTTTCGAGAATCGATCTGCTCCAAAAATGTGCTTCTTGAGGAACCAATACTACCTGCTGCCTGAGACTGTCGAGAGACAAATCCTGCAAGTTGTAGCCGCCAATTTTAATATTACCAGATTGCAGCGGGTACAGACCAGCAATTACTTTTGCTAGCGTACTTTTTCCGCAGCCGGAATGGCCGATTAAAGCAATTGCTTGACCGCCCGGAAATGTGACAGAAAAATTTTCCAGCAAGTCAAGTCGGCCGGGGTAGTGAAAACTAACACCCTTGCAAACAATACCGTCGCGGTCTTGAATAGTTACAAAAGGTTTATTCGTATCGTCTTTAGTTTCCGGTTCAGCATCGATGACTTCCGACAGCCGTTGAGTAGCTGTCTGCACGCGAGTCATCTCATCAGTAAATCCTACTAGCGAATTCACCCAAGTAGTGACATTTTGATTCATGCTAATAAACGCTAGCAACTGACCTATACTCAATACCTTGTCAATCACCAAACCGCTACCAAGCCACAGCAGAGTAATGCTGCCAGCAGAGGCAACAAAACCAGAAAATATATTGTTGAGAATGCCAATTTGTGTAGTGCGGAAAGTGAGCTTTGCTAAGCGACCAAAGCGGGTTTGAAATTCTTCCCAAAGTTGCTGACCGCTGGTAGTAGTTTTGACCGTCAGCGCGCCTTTAAAAGTTTCTACTAAAACGCCTTGAGTTTCTGCTTCCAGCACAAATAAACTGCGCGTTTTTTGCTGCAATATGGGCAGGAATACCACTGTAGATGCCGTCATTAATAGAGCTAAAGCTGTAGCTAATAACGTCAGTTCTTTGCTGTAAAATAACATAAAAACAAAAGAAACTACAGCTATAAAAAATTGACTTGGCAAGCTGATAGCAACTTGAGAAACTAATTTATTTATTTCTTGGATATCTTGTAATCTACTGACAATTTCGCCACTGCGTCTGGTTTCGTAAAAGCTCAAAGGCAATCGCAGGAATTTGCGCGCAAATTCCATCACCAATCCCAATTCTAAACGCTGGGAAAACTGAGCAATTAAGTTCGACTCTACCAATCCTAAACTGCTGCTAAAAAGGTTCATAACTATAACTGCGATCGCCACACTCGCCAGGAGTTGTCTGTCGCCCCGCACCAGGATGTCGTCAGTGAGCAGTTGAACTAGAAAAGGCGAAGAAATTGACAGCAAACCCAACACCATATTCAGCAAAAATGCTTCCATTAAAATCGGGCGATAAATCCCAATCCGGCGCATCCATTTTTGTAAGGAATTGGCGGGCGGTTGGCCCTCTGCGGCCGCAAAAAACCGCTCAGCATCGGGTTCTACTAGCAAGCACAGCCAATCTGTCCAACCTGCTGCTAATTCTGCTTTAGAAACATAGCGCATACCGACAGCGGGATCGCCGATCGCATATTTGTCGCCCTGCTTTCCGTACAAAACAACCCAGTGATAACCGCTCCAGTGAATAATTGCCGGTAAAGGCGCTTCCTCAATTTGGTCTAAAATAGCAGCCGCGGCTCGCACGGATCGAGCATTAAAGCCGATCGCCTCAGCACCTTGTTTCAAGCCCAGCAGAGTCGTCCCTTTTTGGCCGGTGCCCGCACATTCTCGCAAGCGGCTAATAGTAAAATTTTGTCCGTAAAATTTCGCGATCGAAGCCAAACAAGCCGCCCCGCAATCTTCTTCGCTCTGCTGGAGAACAACCTGATATTTCTTAAACCTGTTAACTTGTCCGAATAATGGCATTTTGCCGATCAAAGGGATGTTCTTTAACATTTTGCAAAATGAATAATGGTAGAGCATAAAGAAGATTACTCATCACCAACTACCCAATCAGCAAAAAGCACCCATAAAGTTATGGGTGCTTTCTCGATTTCACAGTTATAGATCTGAATTGACTAGCACTAAACTTTAGTAGTAGGCGTAGCGGACTACTCTTCTGTATGAACCGTCGCAATTCCGGCGGTACACGACCCAACTGCGCCGACGGCGACAGTTGTCGCGATTAGAATAATAGTGACCGCCGTTGACGCTAGCTGATTCTTCAGGGGTGAGTTCAGCAAACAGTGAATTGTCCTTTGTTTCTTTCATGATTTGACTCCGTTTAAGTTTAGAAAATTGAAGGGAAACTAGAAATCTTATCGAATTTCTAGAGCCTAGTGTAAATACTGACTAATACTTCTTGTAGTGCTGGGCGACCTCCGGAATATTACGGCATTATTTTGAAAATTTACTCGATCGCACAACTTGACTCAGCTATCTAAACCACTAGGGTTTTGTAAGGGCGATCGCGGCTCGGATCGTACAGATAAAGCTGGCTAGGCTGCGGCAGGAAAAACAGCATAGTGAGACCCTCGCGGCCGCTGTTATCCGTCTCGCTGTTGCTTTTAGCACCGCTAACACCGCTGGTAATGTTGCCACCGTTGACAGTAGCAGATTCTCCATCGGTTACTTCGATGAAGAGTGAACCTTGTTGATTTTCTGACATAAATAACTCCTATTGGTACCTATGTACTTACTTACTACCTACGCATACAGTAAAAACCCGGTAACAGCGCCAAAAGTTATGGCAAAAATCCCATATTTTCCTGACTGTAGCCCGCTGGCTTCACTCGTCTTGATATTTGGCGAAGTTTGTGGGTGGGAACGGCAAAGCTGTGCGGATTTTTACCTTTACCCTGTGAATTTTGATTTAGACTTCTAAACCTATGCTTGGTTTCCGGAAAGCCGATCGTAAAAGTGACAAAACAAATCAGCGATCTCTCCCTCCCCCCCCAACTCAAAACTCCAAACTCCAAACTATTCCTCTCTCCCCCTTGCCGCCATGTCTCTCACCCCCGAAGCCACACCCGCTGAAACCTTTGATAACGACCAGTTTTTGCCCCCTGTCAGCCGCTGGACGACTTTGGGTGGCATTTTGATGGTGGCGACGTTTGGCGGGGCGATCGCCCTCGCTAGCGTCACCAAATACAGCGCTACAGTCAAAGCAGACGCGATCGTCCGTCCCGCCGGAGAAGTGCGCGTCGTGCAAGCAGCCACAGAAGGAACCGTCGAAAGCATTGCTGTCAACGAGAATCAGACAGTAAAACAAGGAGATGCGATCGCAGTTGTAGACGCTTCGCGTTTGGGCGCTCAAAAAAAGCAGTTACAAGAAATAATTAATCAGTCTCAAACAGCAGCACAGCAAATCAACCAGCAACTGCGCGACTTAGAAAATCAAATTTTGGCCAGCGCCCAATTTAAAACCATCCAAAGTGAAACTTCCGCCCAACAGGAATTAATCGAATCCGCTTTAGTAAAATTCGCCACATCGCTGCCAGATGTCGCCGAAAGACTGGGCAGAAGTCGGCGGGTTTTGCTCGTCAAGCAAGCCTCCCTTCAACAACAATTGATTCAAGCTAAAAAAGAACTAAATCAAATTGACTTAAAACTCGAAAATAGCGTGATCCGCACACCCACGGATGGTACAATTCTCAGACTGGAAGTACGAAATACTGGTCAAACCGTACAAGCCGGCAGCGCGATCGCCCAAATCGTCCCCAGCGACGTACCCCTGGTAGTCAAAGCCAAGGTGACATCCCAAGACATCGCCCGCATCCAAATCGGCCAACCCGTACAGATCAGGATTTCGGCTTTGCCTTTCCCCGATTACGGCACATTAAAAGGAACTGTCAGCGAAATCGCCCCAGATGCGATCGCCCCTCAAAATCCCACTAATAATTTAGGTACAGCTTATTACGAAGTGGCAATTAAGCCCGAACAAACTTATTTAACAAAACTCAAATCCGCCAACGGCCAATTCTTAGGCAACCCCCAGGCTAATGTCCCCCGCCAGTATTCAATTCAATCGGGAATGGAAGGCAGAGCCGATATTATTACCGGCGAAGAAACAGTTCTGACATTTGTTTTGCGGAAAGCAAGGTTGCTGACAGATTGGTAATTAGTCAATAGTCAATAATCAATAGTCATTAGCCTGTAAGGTGCGTCAGTCTTGAGGTTAGTCTGAAAAATTTGGATTTTACCGACTGACGCACCTTACTTTTATTTGTTCTTTGTTTGACATTTGGCGATCGTAGGTATATTGTAGATTGTAGTAGATGCCACTGTCAACTATATTAATCCACAAATCCAAAAGTTAATCTAACGTCATAAGCTGGTAACTAACCACTAACCAACTGGCAACCAATGGGGAAGTACAGGCGACCTAGAATTAATTTCGTTTTGGATGAGGATATTAGAGACGACTTAACGGTATGGGCTAAGGAGGAAGGACGGACTATGAGCAATCTTGTAGAGCGAATTGTGACAGCCGCAGTTCAAGGAAAGCGGAACAGCCAGCCAAACCAAAACCCGCTCATCCAGCAAGATCAAGCGGGAAAAGGAGGCACTAGCAAATAGATAAACAGGTGTCTAGTATTTAAAACAGTGACAAACCTAGTAGAACAAGAACCGTCAGAACCAGAAAACATACACAGCGCTACTGACCCGGAGAAGTGCCGGGATATGGGGCGCAAGTACAGATGGAGGTTGAAGCGTATCGAACAAACAAGCGATCGCCTTCTCAAGGTCAATTGCGTGTTTTATGGCGAACAAACCTCTTTTGAGGACAGTCGTTTTGGAGATACCGACGATGAATGAAACTTGGATAGTCTTTAAAGCTGAATCACTCTCAGCGCATGGCTGGGAAGAACGCAAGCTACTGCCCATCGGTGGCTTGACCGATATTTTGGCAACCGAGTGGGACTTTTCGGGGAAATTGCCTCAAATCGGCGATCGCGTGCGAGAGTATGCAAACCTCGAAGATCCTGGCAACGGAATCACCCACGGTCGAGATGGAAACTGGATGGTTAAGAGTATCCACCAGTTTTCTTCTAGTGACACAAACCTGTGCATCGCGGTCTGTTATTGCGCTTATGAACCCCTTGACTCTAAATGGGTTGAATTAAAACAAGGAAAGCCTGTTAATGAGATTTTACAACCCGCTGAAATGGGGTAGAAATCTCAGTCTTTCTGATTAATTATCTTAAGTCCGCCTTCGCGGACTTTGTTTGATAATACGCGGTTTAAACCGCGCCAGTCAATCGATTTTAGATTTTAGATTTTAGATTTTAGATTGACCCCACGGATAAATGCTCTTTCTTGAGGATTTTCGATTTTCAATTTTGGATTGATTCCACGGATAAATGCTCTTTCTTGAGGATTTTCGATTTTCAATTTTGGATTGATTCTACGGATAAATCACGTGGCGGGTACCACCTTGGAAATTCTTGGTCATCAAGGCGGTAACTGCAATTGCCAATCTCAAATCTCAAATCTCAAACCTCAATCTGTATAGCATTCCAAGTAACAAAGAGCCGTTATTTGGCAGAATCGTCCCTGCACCGAAGCGATAGAGATTCCCCACTTCCCCGAAATTTTGGTAAATTTTAACGAAAAGTATCTGAAATTAAAATAACGTGTCAATATAGAAATGTGAGTTTAATTCTATTCTTTCCTCATGGGCAAACAGCGCGTTCTTTCTGGAGTTCAGCCAACAGGCAATCTTCACCTCGGCAATTATCTCGGTGCCATTCGCAACTGGGTAGAAGGTCAAAGTCAGTACGAAAATTACTTCTGCGTAGTCGATTTGCACGCAATTACCGCCCCGCACAATCCCGCCACTCTAGCCTCCGACACTTACACGATCGCCGCACTCTATTTAGCTTGCGGCATCGATTTAGAATATTCTACTATTTTCGTGCAATCCCACGTCTCGGCGCACACAGAACTAGCATGGCTGCTCAACTGTATTACGCCGATTAACTGGCTCGAAGATATGATTCAGTTTAAAGAAAAAGCAATTAAACAAGGTGAAAATGTCAACGCCGGTTTGCTAAATTATCCCGTGTTAATGGCAGCAGATATTTTGCTTTACGATGCCGACAAAGTGCCAGTGGGAGAAGACCAAAAACAGCATTTGGAACTCACCCGCGATATTGTCATCAGATTAAATCACCAATTCGGCACACCCGAAAAGCCTGTATTGAAACTTCCCGAACCGTTAATTCGGACTGACGGTGCGAGGGTAATGAGTTTGACTGACGGCACGCGCAAAATGTCGAAATCTGACCCTTCCGAACAAAGTCGAATTAATTTATTGGATTCGCCAGATACGATCGCCAAAAAAATCAAGCGCTGCAAAACAGATGCCGTGCGGGGTTTGACTTTTGACGACCCCGATCGCCCCGAAGCTAGAAATTTGCTGACACTTTATCTCCTGCTTTCCGGCAAATCTAAGGAAGAAGTAGCAACAGAGTGTGAAAACATGGGTTGGGGAGATTTTAAACCCTTGTTGACAGAGACGACAATTAATGCCCTCAAACCAATTCAGGATAAATACAAGGAAATAATGGACGATCCGGGATATTTAGAGTCTGTACTACGTCGCGGCAGAGAACAAGCAGAAGCTATTGCTAATCAAACTCTAACTAAGGTTAAGACCGCTTTCGGTTATTCTTTACCTGTTTAGTTGTTAGTTGTTAGTGGTTAGTTGTTCTTGGTTACTTGTTAAAAATGACAACTGCCAACTGCCCACTAACAACTGCCAACAGTCAACCGTCAACAGTCAACAGTCAACAGTCAAATAACAAATAACCCATAACAGACAAATAATCATGAACCGTTTTCGCACAGCCTGCACCACCCCCGGAGAATTTATAATCACCGCCGAAGTTGCCCCGCCAAAAGGTGGCGACATAACTCACACAATTCAAATGGCTGAACGCCTCAAAAACCGAGTGCACGCCATTAATATCACAGACGGAAGTCGCGCAGTTTTGCGAATGTGCCCGCTAGCAGTTTCGGCGATTTTAGTGCAGCAAGGAATTGAGCCAATTTGTCAAGTTGCTTGTCGCGATCGCAATCAAATTGGCCTGCAAGCCGATCTAATGGGAGCCCACGCTTTAGGCATTCGCAATGTATTAGCACTCACAGGCGATCCCGTCAAAGCCGGCGACCATCCTAAAGCAAAAAGTGTATTCGATTTGGAATCAGTTCGACTGTTGCAAGTTATTCAAAAAATGAACGGTGGCAAAGACTGGAATGACAAACCTTTAACCGACGGATTTACCGATTTATTTGTCGGTGCAGCAGTCGATCCGCAATGCCCCAGTTGGTCTGGTTTGCAAAGTCGATTTGAGAAAAAAGTAGAGGCGGGAGCACAGTTTTTTCAGAGTCAATTAATTACAGATTTTGAAGTTTTGGATAAGTTTATGCACCACGTTGCTGCTGGCTGCAACAAGCCAGTTTTAGCAGGAATATTTTTGTTTAAATCAGCTAAAAATGCTGAATTTATTAAAAAATACGTGCCGGGAGTTAATATACCGCAAGAGACGATCGACCGTTTAGCAAAAGCTCCCGAACCCTTGCAGGAAGGCATAAAAATTGCGGCAGAACAAGTCAAACTAGCGCGGCAGATTTGTCAAGGCGTTCACATGATGGCTGTGAAGCGAGAAGATTTAATTCCTCAAATTTTGGATTTGGCAGGAATCGAGCCACTGAGCTAAAATTAACCGTTGGGGCGGGTTTGACCAACTATCAAGGCTTAACATTAACGATCTCATAAACCTGCCCGCCCCCGCGCTACCATTTTGAATATCGAACTGTAGGGGCGGGTTTGACCAACCATCAATGTATAAAACTAATGATGTCGTAAACCCGCCCTCCCCCGCTGTAGATAATTCAATAACTTCTGAGTTTGATTAATAAACTACTTTGAAAAATGCTCGATCGACTAAACGGTTATTAAATAGGAGCCACTGGCAATGACTGACTCAGAAATACTTAATTCTGATACCATCAAAACACTAAATACTAGCATATCAGAAGTTACAGTTTATACCGATCGCGCTTTGGTGACGCGCCGCGGTACGGTATCTCTGACGGGAAACGAGCGAGAATTGGCGATCGCCTCTGTACCCGCAACCCTCGAAACAGAGTCAGTCAGGGCCACGGGTGCGGGTACAGTTGCAGTGCGATTGTTGGGAGTGCGAACCGAAACAGTGTTTAGCAGCGAACCAGTGGGCGATCGCACTGCCGAATTAACCCAACAAATCCAGGATTTACAAACCCAAAGACGGGGAATTAACGACAAAATAACCGCCCGAAAAATTCAGCTCAAATTTGTGGAAGGTTTGAGCGAAAAAAGCGTCGGTTTCTTTTCCAGCAGCATCGCCAAACAGCAGGTAGGTTTAAACGAAACTGGCGAATTGCTCAACTTTTTAGGAACTAATTACCTAAAATATGTAAGTGCGATCGCCCAGCACGAAAAACAGCAGCGCGAATTAGACAAGCAAATAGAAGCTTTGCTGCAGCAGTTGCGGCAAGTACAAACTCCCCATTCCCAGCAAAGTTTTAACATCCTTGTTGCCATAGAACCCAGCGGCAGCGGCAATTTTGAACTAGAAGTTTCCTATGTAGTCATGGGAGCCCGTTGGGTTCCCCTTTACGACTTGCGAGTAAACACTACCAACAACCACATTAATCTCAATTACCTAGCCGAAGTCAATCAAAATACAGGCGAAGATTGGACGGGAGTAGCGCTGACTTTATCCACAGCAAAACCCGGATTAGGAACTCTACCGCCCCAACTCCAACCCTGGTTTATCGATATTGTGCGCCCAATATCTGCTCAACGCCAAGACTTTTCGATGAAGCGCAGCCGACAGACTGAGGCTGCAGAAATGGCAACATACTATGAATTAGATATGGCAGAGGCGGCACCATTAGCAATGATGGCTATGCCCCCTGCTGCTGCCGCACCCGAACCCATAGACGCTACAACAGCCACAGCCAAAGTATCAAGAGAAGGAGGCACTGTCTCATTTCAAGTAGGCGGAAATACCAAGATTCCCAGCGACGGTACACCGCACAAAGTGACGATTTTTAGCGAAAATTATCCGTTTAAACCAGAATATATAGCCGTCCCGCGATTAGTCAGTTTTGCCTATTTACAAGCAGTTGTTGTAAATCCGCTGACAGGTGCAACTCTTCTACCCGGTAAAGCAAATATCTTTCGCGACAACACTTTTGTTGGTACCGTAAAATTGGATAATGTTTCGCCTGGTGAGGAATTTAAACTGAATTTAGGAATAGATGAAGGGTTGAAAATAGAGCGGGAATTAGTGGAAAGACAAGTAGATAAAAAACTGATCGGCCAGCAGCGGCGCATGAGTTACGCTTATCGCTTAAATGTGACAAACTTGCATCAGGTGCAGGTACACCTGACACTAAAAGAGCAATTGCCAGTCAGCCGTAATGAACAAATTAAAGTGCGATCGACTCTCACTAATCCGAAGATAGTACCAGGTGAAATGGGACTGCTAGAATGGATAATGTCTCTGCCGCCGCAAGCAAAGCAAGAGTTATATTACCAGTTTGTTGTCGAACATCCTCCCGACTTAACAGTCACGGGTTTAGATATTTAATATTAAGTAGGTAAAAAGTTGTTTCAAGCCAGGAATAAAGTCCTTATTCGCCAGAACTATGAGGACTCAAGTCCCGATAAACTCTCAAATCTAGCGGTAATTTGTAAACTGCAAAGCTACCGGATAATCTTCTTGCTTCAAGCGTTGAATCACCAACTGCAAATCATCCTTATCCTTAGCAGACACCCGCACTGCATCGCCTTGAATCGAACCTTGAATCTTCTTAAATTCATCGCGAATCAATTTAGTAATCTGTTTCGCGATTTCCTGACTAATTCCTTTTTTAAGTTTAATTTCTTGACGCACGCGACTGCCGCTAGCAGGTTCAGCTTTGCCGTAATCAAAAATTTTCAAAGATAAATTCCGCTTAGCGGCTTTAGTTTGCAAAACAGTGTGAATCGCATCGAGAGTAAATTCGCTGTCGGTATTGACAGTAATGGATTCTGCGCCCAATTCCACGGTTGTTTTGGTATCTTTCAAGTCGTAGCGGCTTTGAATTTCCCGCACAGTTTGGTCAACAGCGTTAACTAATTCTTGCCGATCGAAATCGCTGACAATATCAAAGGAATAACTAGCAGCCATAAATTAGTAATTGGTAATGGGTAATGGGTAATTGGTAGTTGGTAATTAGTCATTAATTAAGCGTCTGTTAACTAATGACTAATGACTAATGACCAGTGACTAATAATAATTAGCCATTAACAGCTATCAAACTGAAATAGAATAAAGTAGCTGTGCAAGAAGAACTAATCGCAAACATGAGCGATCGCCCCAGCGGCACATTCAGAATATAGAAAACCGAAAACAACAACCGGGCGATCGTAAAAGCGATCGCAGCCCAACCGGCCGGTTCCGAATCTACCCCCGTCACAAAAGCCATCAAAGCCGCCGCTGAAAACAGCATAAACGTCTCAAACGAATTTTGGTGAGCCCAAGTTGCCCGCTGAGCGTAAGCAGGCAACCTCTCAAACATAGCGCGGGGGGCTGCTTGGTCATAGCCTAGCTGCAAGCGGGCGAACGCAACCACCAAAAACGGTGCGTAAACCAGCGCAGCAGCAGCAGCAATACAATCAAGCAGAATAACCGACACAGGTAATCCCAACAGCATCATCCGCCTCGCAGTTCAATCAAAATAGAACAGAGTAACTACCTTGCGCTGTTCCTCCGCATCCTGGCAAGTTTTCAGCAAAGTGTGGCTTTCGTGAAAAGCAAAACATATCAGTTGCTGGCAGCGAGAAATAATCTCCTGATTGCACATGGCGCTTGCTTCCGGGAGAGACAAGCTATCATTTTTGGGATTTTCTACCAAATGTATCACTTGTTCGAGTTGGTCGCGAGACTCCCGAGGCTGGCGACTCATGCTTTGTGGCAAAATCACCGTCAGCAGATTAGGATCTGCTCGCATTGCCCCCCGAATTGCGGCTGAATTGGTGCCTGTAGCGCCAGAAGTGATGAGCTGATTGCCTCCCAGAACTATGGCGTAGCTCAGCATCTCAATTAGCTGCTGGTGGGTAATAGGAACGTGGCGAGAACCCAAAAGAGCAATCCGCTTGGAGCTGGTTTGCTGGATCGCCGCAAGTTCTTGTAAAAAATCATCTACTCTGGGTAGCTCAATTGATTGACTCAAAGAATTTATTAAATTAAATAAAACTACGTTGTGGATTTTAGCAGACTCACTAGCCATTGCCGCCAAAAAGAAGTTAAGAATTGCTGATTTACGGGATCAGACTAGAGGATCTGGAGATTTGAGGAAGCCAGAAGGCAGAATGTCTGAAGACATTCGGCAGCCGGAGCTCAAGGTAGAATTCAAGAAAAATTGAGAATTTAAGAATTTTGGCTTTTTATTTATTTAAACAAAAAGTTTTCTCTGCCGAATACCTTCTTCCCTCAGCTCCGGCTCTGTTATTAATGGACTCGATCGCTCAGACCCAAAGATGCCATCATGCCATCAAGGTCAAAATGTTCTGCCATTAGCTGAGTAACGCATTCCACCTTGATGCGTTCGTGCAGGCGCACGCTGCCAAAGGTGCTGTCGATAATTTCTACCGTAGTTAAGGTATCCAAATCAACAGACAAAACCGGAATTTCCATTTCTTCTGCCCTGCCAATCACCAGGGGAGAAGGAGGCAAGTGGCCTGTCAAAATTAAGCACTGAGTCGAGCTCTCCAGAGCCGCGAGCTGAATGTCCGTGCGATCGCCCCCCGTCACCACCGCCATATTTCTCGCTTTGCGGAAATACTTCAGAGCAGAGCTAACATTCATCGCGCCAATTGTCAAGGTTTCCACCATCAAGTCCAAACGGTCTCGACGGCACAGCACATCAGCTTTCAATTGGTGCACCAATTCTTTGACGCTGACACTTCGCAGCAAAGCACTTCTCGGCAGCATTCCCAAAACAGGAATACCCGCAGCCTCCAGAAAAGGCCGCACAGTCGCCGTTACCGATTCGAGTTTGTCCGAGGGAACGTCATTAAGTACCACGCCCAGCAACCGCGAACCCAAACGCTGTTTAGCAGACAGCAAATCGTCTATATAAAGATCGATCGGGCGGGCTACCAACAGCACAGAAGCATCAACTGCCTCAGCGACTTGAGCCAAAGACAAGTCAAACAGACTGCCTTCCTCCAAATTAGCTGGGCCTTCTAACAGCACCAAGTCTCCGCTGGGAGCTTGCAAATATTGCGCTAAAGACTGGCGGTAATCTGTTTTGTCTTCTCCCCGCAAACGCTTGTGAACCGTCTCTTCATCCAAATACAGCAGTGTTGACGGCATCTGACTTTCTGAGAGCTTCAGCGTCTCTACCGCGAACCGCACGTCTTCCTCCTCGATCCCAGCTCCTGGCGAGCTGAAACAGGTTCCCAGAGGTTTGCCGTAGGCGATGGCCACTCCTTTTTCCCGGAGTCCGAGTGCCATCCCCAAGGCGATGGCAGACTTGCCGCTGTAAGCTTTTGTGGAACCGATCAGCAAATATTTAGTCAATTTGGGTACGCCTTCAATCCTCAATTTGCACCTGTCTATTTCAATAAATTTAGTTTTTTCTACAGTATTTGTGAACTGCGACTCAATTTGGCAATACAATTATACTCGATTTTGTCGCTTTTGGGCAGCTTGTTTTCTTACGGAAAATTATTATTCACATATTCGCCACCCTTTTCTTCCCATTCTTTTTACTTGATTTTGGGAAAGCAGGTTTTAAATTGTTTGTTTTACCAACCGTATTTGATAATATTTTATCGCCATTGATTCCTTTGGAAACCAATTTTAATTATAAAAAATTTAGCCTTTTTTATTACCTAGCTTAGATATTAATATCGACTTTTATAAAATTAGAATAACAGGGTATAAGTGTTGATTTTACTAGAAACACCTATTGACAGGGCTTGGTGCAGTTTTTGTTTGGTATATAGCAATCCTCGCATTATTTGTGAATTTCTTACCCCCTCCCCTTCCTAAGAGGAGCGTTGGGGTAGGGTAAAAAAATACGACTCAGTTATGATTGCTATCATACAGGTATTTTGTAGGAATAAAGGCCGGTGCTTGCCTGAAAATTTTTGCAGATAATTGAAAAGCGATAGGTTGTATTATTAGTTATTAATTATTAGTGCGATCGCCCGCGTTCAAACTGAGCGGTGGCACTGCGAGCAATAAGCTGCTTAAAATCAGGCTTCTAGGTTCTAAACACATAAATTGTCGGGTGGCGTGGGCTGGCATTTCCGCAGCCTTTGGGCTGATTGCGATGCTAGCCCGAACGCAGTTCAAGCGCTGTAGATTGATTTTCCTTGGGCGGATCTACAGCGCTTTCCTCTCAGCTACCGAGTCGCAAAATTTGAACGAAATCGGACGGCGCGATCGCACTCGCTTGCACCCCATTCAAAACTGCCAAGAGTTCTCCAGAATTAGCAATTCTGATGAAAGTTGTGGGACTGGCATCTCCCCCGTCTGTGCCTTGGCTAATGCTCAGTTGAGTGAAGGTCAAACCCCCCGCTAAACTCAGCAAATCTTCCCCTTTCCTGAAGTCGGATATTACATCACTTCCTTGTGCGGGTGTCAAGACAAATAAGTCACGTCCACTGCCGCCGAGCAAAGTATCGCTGCCCTCATCGCCAATCAGCACGTCGTCGCCAGCGCCACCGACCAAGCTGTCACTGTCTTTGCCTCCCAAAATCGTATCGTCGCCAGCATCACCGTTGATAGTATCGCTGCCTTCATTGCCGAACAGCAGGTCATTGCCAGCACCGCCACACACTTGGTCTTGACCGCTAGCAACGCCGACAGGCAGAGGGCTGCCAATATCCCCAAACAGCGTGTCATCCCCGTCGCCGCCACAGATAGAGTCATTGCCTTGGTCGCCGAACAGCAACTCGCTGCCCGAGTCGCCTAAAACTACATCGTTGCCCTTGCCACCGCGCGCAGTATCGTTGCCGTCACCCCCAGAAAGGGTATCAGAGGCATCCTGACCGGAGAGGAAGTCATTGCCCTTGGCACCGAATAACAAATCGTTCCCGGCGCTATCGCGGTCAGATTCGCTGTTGGTGCCACCGTAGAGGCTGTCGTTTCCCTCCTCGCCCATAACAGTGTCAGAACCCCGTCCGCTCCATATCAGGTCGTTATCTTTGCCCCCGAAAGCAGCGTCGTTGCCCTTACCGCCTAACATGGTGTCGTAGCCGGCTTGACCGTTAAGGTAGTCGTCGCCGGGCCCGCCCAACAGCAAGTCGCGATCGACCTGCAGTCCAACAGGAATGTTGCTGATCAATCCGCCAAATAGGTTGTCGTTGCCTGCCAAACCGATCAGAACATCGTCTCCGCCCAAACCGTTGATGCCGTCACCGTCACTGGTGCCAGCGAGGATCTCGTTGGTATCCCCACCAACCAGGTTGTTTTGAACAAGATTGAAACCGTGAAGAGGACTGATCTCCGGTAAGGTAATTTGCGTGCAAATGCAATCTGGATCTTCAGTTGGCGGCAGGGTTGGGACGGGAGTTGGTTCCGGGATAGGGGTTGGGGCTGGAGTTGGGGCTGGGGTTGGGGCTGGTGTCGGTGTCGGCGCTGGTGCTGGTGTCGGTGTCGGCGCTGGTGTGGGCGTGGACACAATAATATTGGGCGAAAAGTTGATGACTGGTGCTGGTGTCGGCGCTGGTGTGGGCGTGGACACAATAATATTGGGCGAAAAGTTGATGACTGGTGCTGGTGTCGGGGAAGAGATGTCGTTGTCGGCGATGGTGACGCTAACTGGTGCGATCGCCACTGGCAAGTATTCGGCAGCGCTTCCTGCTGCGACGCTGTGATTTATCGTGCCGCTGTGGCTTCCTTCTACAGCAGTGTCGTCGGTGGCTTTGACGGTGACAGTTTGCGGGACATCCCAGTTAGCCGGAGTGAAAGTGAGCGGAGCGATCGCATCTATTTGACTGCCCGCAGCCACATTGACGGTAACGTTAGCTGTCGGCGCTTTGGTAAGGACAATGTTGTAGCTGCCTGCTACACCGCCTTCTGCTGCATTGGTGCTGTTAGGAGTGACGGCAATGCCAGGGGAGTCGTTGTCGATAATCAACACATCGACTGGAGAAATGCCGATATTGTTGTAAGCCAGATCCGTGCTGCTAGCGCTGGCTGCGATCGTACTCAGGTGCGTTCCTTCTACGGCGGAGTCGTCGGTTGCTGTGACAGTGGCGATTTGAGGTAGGTTCCAGTTAGCGTTGGTGAAGGTGAAGGAGGCGATCGCTTCTATTTGACTGTCTGTGGCGAAGCTGACGGTAACGTCACTTGAAGGCTGCTCCGTTAATACCGCGCTGTAACTGCCATTGGCACCGCCTTCTGCGGAATAAGTAGTTGTGGGAGAAATTTTTACCCCGGCCGTCGAGGTAGCTGTGTCGTTGTCGGCGATGGTGACAGTAACTGGTGCGATCGCCACTGGCAAGTATTCGGCAGCGCTTCCTGCTGCGACGCTGGAAAGAATGAACCCGCTGTGCGCTCCTTCTACAACAGTGTCGTCGGTTGCTGTCACCGTTACTGTTTGCGGGACATCCCAGTTAGCCGGAGTGAAAGTGAGCGGAGCGATCGCATCTATTTGATTGCCCGCAGCCACATTGACGGTAACGTTAGCTGTCGGCGCTTTGGTAAGGACAATGTTGTAGCTGCCTGCTACACCGCCTTCTGCTGCATTGGTGCTGTTAGGAGTGACGGCAATGCCAGGGGAGTCGTTGTCGATAATCAACACATCGACTGGAGAAATGCCGATATTGTTGTAAGCCAGATCCGTGCTGCTAGCGCTGGCTGCGATCGTACTCAGGTGCGTTCCTTCTACGGCGGAGTCGTCGGTTGCTTTGACAGTGGCGGTTTGAGGCAGGTTCCAGTTAGCCGAAGTGAAGATGAAGGAGGCGATCGCTTCTATTTGATTGTCTGTCGCGAAGCTAACTTTAACGTCACTTTGTGGCTGGCTGTTGAGGGCTACTTGATAGGTGTCGGTTGCGCCACCTTCGGCGACTATGGTGCTGCCGCCTGTTTGGGTAACAGTGACGCCAGCAGCAACAGTAGTAGCTGTGTCGTTGTCGGCGATGGTGACGCTAACTGGTGCGATCGCCACTGGCAAGTATTCGGCAGCGCTTCCTGCTGCGACGCTGTGATCGATCGTGTCGCTGTGCCCTCCTTCCACTATTCTGTCGTCGGTGGCTGTCACCGTTACTGTTTGCGGGACATCCCAGTTAGCCGGAGTGAAAGTGAGCGGAGCGATCGCATCTATTTGACTGCCCGCAGCCACATTGACGGTAACGTTAGCTGTCGGCGCTTTGGTAAGGACAATGTTGTAGCTGCCTGCTACACCGCCTTCTGCTGCATTGGTGCTGTTAGGAGTGACGGCAATGCCAGGGGAGTCGTTGTCGATAATCAACACATCGACTGGAGAAATGCCGATATTGTTGTAAGCCAGATCCGTGCTGCTAGCGCTGGCTGCGATCGTACTCAGGTGCGTTCCTTCTACGGCGGAGTCGTCGGTTGCTTTGACAGTGGCGGTTTGAGGCAGGTTCCAGTTAGCCGCAGTGAAGGTGAAGGAGGCGATCGCTTCTATTTGACTGTCTGTGGCGAAGCTGACGGTAACGTCACTTGAAGGCTGCTCCGTTAATACCGCGCTGTAACTGCCATTGGCACCGCCTTCTGCGGAATAAGTAGTTGTGGGAGAAATTTTTACCCCGGCCGTCGAGGTAGCTGTGTCGTTGTCGGCGATGGTGACAGTAACTGGTGCGATCGCCACTGGCAAGTATTCGGCAGCGCTTCCTGCTGCGACGCTGTGATTGATCGTACCGCTGTGGCTTCCTTCTACAACAGTGTCATCGGTTGCTGTCACCGTTACTGTTTGCGGTGCATTCCAGTTAGCCGGAGTGAAAGTGAGCGGAGCGATCGCATTTATTTGACTGCCCGCAGCCACATTGACGGTAACGTTAGCTGTCGGTTGAGTGTTGAGGGAGACTGTGTAACTGTCTGTCGCGCCGCCTTCGGCAGCAGTAGTGCTCGCAGGAGTAATTGTGATGCTGGGCGTATTGGGAGTAGCGACATCGTTATCGGTGATGCTGACTGTTACCGGGGCGATCGCAACTGGCAGATATTCCGCCGCACTACCGGCGGCGATGCTGTGGTCGATCGTACCTGTGTGCAGCCCTTCGACTAAACTGTCGTCGGTAGCTTTCACCGTGACTATCTGCGGTAGGTTCCAGTTATCTGAGGTGAAAGTAAATGTGGAAATCGAATCGATTTGAATGCCCGTGTTGAAGTTGACATTAACAGGCGCAGTCGGTTTGCTAGTCAGCGCTACCTTGTAACTGCCTGTGGCGCCACCTTCGGCAGCAGTCGTGCTGGTAGGAGTAATTGTGACTCCGGCGGTATCGTTGTCGGTAATTTGGGGAATAACCGAGGCAGTAGCAATCAGGTCGTATTGAGCGTCTGTACTGGTGACTTGGTGTGCGATCGTACTGGAGTGCGTGCCTTGAGCTACACCATCGTCCACGGCTTGCACAGTCACCAGTTGAGGCACGTTCCAGTTGTCGGGAGTAAAGGAAAGAGCGATCGGGTTTCCGCCTCCAGTCCCCACGTCGATTTGGGCGTCTGGCGAGGCGGTGACAGTAACATCGGCTGCTGGCTGGGTGGTTAACACCGCTGTATAGTTATCGGTAGCCCCGCCTTCGCCGATTTTGGTGCTGCCGCCAGTTTCCGTAATTTTTACCTGTGGCGTGTCGTTGTCGGTAATTGGCACAGTCAGATTGGCAACAGCAGTGCCGTCCAGCGTCACGGGCACAGCGCCGTCGTAATTAGCGTCTCCACTGGTGACACTGCCGGTAATCGTGCTGCTGTGAGGGCCTTCGGCTAAGGCATCGTTAGCTGCTCGGACAGTGATAGTTTGAGGGACATTCCAGTTGCTGGGAGTAAAGTTGAAGCTGACGGGGTTTCCCGCCCCCGTCCCCAAGTCTGTCTGGGTGTCGGGTTTAAGAGTGAAGATTACCAGTTCGGTGGGCTGGCTTCGGAGCGCTACTCTGTAAGTATTAGGGCTGCCGCCTTCTGCCAGAGCGGTGTTTGTAGGCTCTGAGGTGACAACAATGCCTCTGGTATCATTGTCCGCGATCGCTAGCTCTGCCCTGGAAGTACCGAGAATGTAGTTGGTGCTGGGGGCAAGGGTGAGTTCGACATTTTCATTGGGATCAAAAATATTGTCGTCAATGGAAGTGATGGTGATATCGACGCTCGTACTACCAGCAGGAAACAGAATTGATCCGTTATTAGCGCCGAACAAGATATTGGGAACGGTACTGCTTGCAGCGTAATCGGTGTTGAAGGTGGCAGACCCCGCTACATTAAAATTTATCAGCTCGCTGGTGCTGCGACTGGCACTGCGGGTAATTCGGAAGGTGCCGGGAGTCGTCGTACTAGCTTCGGCAATGCCACCGATAGCCGTGATGTTGAGGATGGGGAGAGCCTCACTTAATTCACTTGGAGGTAGCGTCCCAAATATGGTGGTGGTTGTGTATTCAGTAGACTGACCCGGTGGCAAAGAAAATGTATTTCGCAGCGCCAAAGCCAGGTCGTATGGGGTTCCGTCGATGAATTGATCCGGGTCGGCGAGGTCGTCGGCGGTGACGATCTCATCTAGCGCTGTACCGGCAATGATCCTGTCTCGCAACCCTGAGTATTGATCAATTTCGTAGCGCCCGGGCGAGGCAGTTGACCCCCCTAGACCAGTAATCCCCAAAAAGGTCGCTGTTACTGCGGGGTTTGTTCCGCTGTCAGTTTCAAACAGAATTTCTTGCGTACCTGAAACAGTGCGGCCGCCAGTGTCTTGAATACTGCCGTCAAAATTCAAGTCGCCGTCAACATAACGGACTAACTCAAAGTCTACTGATGCAGCTCCAGGGTTGATAATTCTGTAGTTTTGAGTTAAGATACTGCCTTTCTTTACCCCGTCTATTATTAAGTCTGTTACCGTCTGAGTTAGTTCAAAGTTAAGACTATTGAAAGTAAACGTGCTTTCAACAGTAGTTGGAGTTGAGTTTGTAATGACAGGAGCAGTTCCACCTGAATTGCCGAGGATCGAGCCAGTAGTCAGAAAAGTTCGAGTGTCGGTACTGCCAATTCTGATTGCCACGCCAGACAGATAGGTGGTTCCAGCGACAGTTGCTTCACCGATCGGGTCATACTGTGCATTTGAAGTTCCTGTCCCGTAAACACTAGAGCCAAAAGACCCAAAGGCATCTACCCCTACCCTAACTGCTCCATCTCCTGTTCCTGTAGTTAAGTCAACTAAGGTAAAGGCATAATTTTCAAGCGTTTCAGGTCGAATGGCTAAAGGTATTTCAATATCCCCTACAGTCTCTTGAAGCTGCCAATCTCCTCCTAAATCGGCACTCCCTGTCAGGGTTGTAGAAGCTGCGATTTTTGCTTTTGTAAGGTGGCTTATTTGCTCCACGAATGCTTGACCGCGGCCTGCTGCAACACTGCAACCGTAAAGCAAAATCTCTGCTTTTGCACTCAGCGATGCGGCCCATTTTTGAAGTTGGCTAGCGTAAGCATTGAGAGTATCTAAACTTAATTGAGCTGTGCCTAATAGCAAACTGCCGGGACTGCCGTGGCAGATGACGTGCAGTGCAGATACCTCCTGACAACCGGCTAGATACTCGCTAATCAGGGCAATACCGTCTTGGTTCGAGTCGAGGATAACTGTTGCGATTCCGGGTTTGACTCCTGCAACTAAGCTTTGGTAATCTGCAACGGCTGTGTCTATAAAAACAATCTCTGAAATTTCTGTGCCCAAAGTGCCGGCAGCCTGCTGAGAATCCGCAGCTTTTGCACTACCAGCGGCGACATTTGCTGCGTCTTCAATGGTAAATTGGATCGGGCGATCGCTAATTAAAGAATCTGTATAGAGTTCGTGGGTGAGCGGAGTCATAATATACCTCTGGCCAAAATTGGTAGATGTTCATTTGTAGCTACAATATCTTATATGTAGCGTTCTCTCTGTTATGCACTTACTCAAAATTACTTAGGAGTAATTACAATAACTGATATTTAACTTTTTTCTACTTAAGTGTTTGCTAAATAGGGGCTAGAAGGAATTGCTATAATTTAATTCGGCTTTCAGCGGCTTACTTGCAAAATTTAAGCATGACAGTACGATCGCCCTAATGGCGGTTGAGAAATTGTCTCAGAGCACCCCGAACAAAAAAAATCAGGACTTATATTAAATCCATTCGATCGCAAGATTACTTAAAATTCTTGCTGATGACAGGTGGGATTATTTAATCTATTTTCGTAGAAATTAACTCATCCTAATTTAGTTGTCATTCTCACATATCTCAGTAATATTGCTGAGGTTTTTTACAAAAATTAATACATGAAAAAAGTTCGGAGTTTGGTCCGGTAAATGTGTCTTACCTCACATCTTGCACCCCTGTCCGAAATAGGCTTTTGCGCTTGTTCCACAACAAATACAACAGTTTTCAATTGGATGAAATATAGGTAGGGACTCAGGGAAAGCCTGAGTCCCTACGCGAAATCTGTATCACGCTCAACTGAAAAATACGGTAGATTTACTTTAGGAATGGGGATAAGTGCTGACCCCCAAAGGGACTATTGAGAATGATCCAACAACTCACTTATTATTTCCGCTTCTCAAATAGGGCTGGCGCACCAATCATGTAATGTTGCCGTCGAGGCGTTACACTATTGGTGCGCCAGTTATAGCGCCCGTCAATCGATTTTAGATTTTAGATTTTAGATTTTAGATTGAAGAAAGCGACCCCACTGATAAATCCGGGGGCTGGCGATGGGGAACGAGGAGCTTTTTTCTCGATCCGCGAATCAATCCGGGGGCCCCGGATTAAATTGCTTGATTGTCAATGGCGGACTTTCGGGAGTGCGGCTGCGGTGAAAGTTATTCATCCATTCGCATCAGCTTGCGGTAAAACGTTTTAGAAAAATCGACAGTACGAGTTCGCTGAAAAGTCAGGAGTACCTCAATTAAGCAACTAACAAACTCAGAGCTTTGCATAGTCACTTCGTAGCTGAGTTCAGCATTGCCGTCAAACAACACCCGACAGCGGGTTAAATCGATCGGCAGCGACGAGATATTCCAACTAGCGACAAACGGCACGCTCTCCCCACCGTCAATTTTTCTTGCCCCCTCCAAGCTTTTGAGCTTGTAGAGACCAATAGCGTGCGGTAAAAACTTGCGCCTGGGCTCTTGACAGAAAGGCGCGTAGACTTTCACTTCTTTGTCATCGGCTGGCTTGAGTTGAGGAATAGACATATTTCCACCTCAGACAATTATTACTAACAGATAGTTTAGATCCCCAGAAAAAACTAACAGATATTCCTGGTCGATCGCAAGCAAAAGTCAGTCGATTTTAGATTTTAGATTTTAGATTTTAGATTTACAGCACAAAAGATGAATCTGCCAGCAAGAAGGGGAGTTTAAAATTTGGGGTGGCTAACAACTGAAGTCTGGAGGGTTGTATCCATTTGCGGGTAAAGCCAAATACTTTATGCAGTGCCGGTTTACCAGGGCCGTACCAGCAACAGGTTCTCCTGCGGTGCCCTGCAAGCGTCCGCTTTCGACAAAAGTCCAGAAACTGATACAGTAGATGCTTATATCTAAAATCAAAAACTATTGGTGGTTGAATCAAGTAACCTATGCAGGAGAGTTCTTGGCCAGAAAACGACGCTCGCAGCGAGCTTAACTTGGACATCTCTGATTTAGCTCAAGAAGAGCTCAAGAGTTTGACCTCGAACTCGAAGCTCAGCAAAGTATTTGCTATACCAGACATTGGCGACAGGGTGTTTGACGCGGAAACTTCATCAGAGCTCCCGGTGGCGGTGTCTGTGCCGGGAACTCCCTCTTTTCCTCAAAATCTGTACCGGGGACGGCGCGGAAAAGCTGCCGCAGTGCTGACTGCGATTTGGGCCGGCACGATCGCCCTGCACTTGATTTCTTGGGGTGCGTGGGTAGTGTGGGGGTTGACGGGACTGCTGTGGATGCAAGCATTTCGAGTCTTGTTTGCGGAACCCAAGCCCGCACTGCCACCTCTTGCCGATGAAAGTCGAGAGGATTGGCCTTACGTGTCGCTGCTGGTGGCTGCGAAAAATGAGGAAGCGGTGATTGCCCGATTCGTAGAATCCATCTGCAATGTAGATTATCCGATCGACCGCTACGAAGTTTGGGCGATCGACGATCACAGCAGCGACACCACGCCGCTAGTATTGGAACAGCTAACCAAAAAGTACCCCCAGCTCAAAATATTTCGCAGAGGAGCAAATGCCAGCGGCGGCAAGTCGGGAGCCCTGAATCAAGTGTTACCACTGACTCGCGGGGAATTTGTCGGAATATTTGACGCCGACGCGACGGTAACGCCAGACTTGCTGCGCCGGGTGCTGCCAGTGTTCCATGGAGAAAAAGTAGGGGCTGTGCAAGTCAGAAAAGCCATCGCCAATGCTTCGGTAAATTTTTGGACTCGTGGCCAAGAAGCAGAAATGGCTCTCGACAGTTTTTTCCAGCAGCAGCGGATTGCGATCGGCGGCATTGGAGAATTGCGCGGTAACGGCCAATTCATGCGTCGCACCGCCTTGGAAAGCTGCGGAGGCTGGAACGAGGAGACGATTACCGACGACCTAGATTTGACGGTGAGGCTGCACCTAAACCGATGGGACATTGAATTTCTCGCTTTCCCAGCCGTCTCAGAAGAAGGAGTCACTAACGCTCGCGCTCTGTGGCACCAGCGCAATCGCTGGGCAGAAGGTGGCTATCAGCGTTATCTTGACTACTGGCGGCTAATTTTGCGGAACCGCATGGGAACTGGGAAAACTTGGGATTTATTTGGATTTTGGGTATCTCAATATTTCTTACCAACAGTAGCGGTACCCGACTTTGTGATGTCAATTGCGCTGCGCCGGATGCCGATCGCCAGTCCCATAACTTTTATGACCCTTACATTGTCGGTGGTGGGAATGTTTGTCGGTTTGCGCCGCACTCGCAAAGAGACCAAATTTGACGTAAGGCGAGTTTTTGTCACCTTGCTGCAAACGCTGCGGGGTACTGTGTATATGTTCCACTGGCTGCTGGTAGGGACTGTGACGGCTCGGATTGCGGTACGACCCAAGCGGCTCAAATGGGTCAAAACCGTCCATCAAGGTGCTGCTAATAGCATCAACTAAACAATTCGCAGAAAGATCTAGGCACAGTATCGCCGAACGTCCGAAGATTTTCCGAGGCAAAAAACACCGACGCTCGCCAAATACCTCCCCGCCATATCCTAAGAGTAAAATTTGGCAATTCCGAGAAAAAAACACTTGGAAACAGCTTAGGTAATAGGGAATCGGCGAGCGGTAATAGCGAATCAGTAATCGGCCATACAAAAGTCGAAAATTAAAAGATAAAAGCGATAATTTTTAACTTTTAACTTGACAAAAAACCAATTACTATCTATTAATTATGAATTGCCAATTAGGACGAATTGCTTGTTGCCAACTACCCGTCACCCGTAATTGATAATGGATTTGTTAGAGTACCAAGCTAAATCTTTATTTCGCCAGATGGCAATTCCGATTTTGCCGTCGCAGCGGATTGACAATCCCGCCGACCTCAAAGGACTGAAAATTCCCTACCCCGTTGTACTCAAATCGCAAGTGCGGGCTGGGGGACGGGGCCGGGCGGGCGGTATCAAGTTTGTGGAAAATACGATCGATGCAGTAGCTGCCGCTCAAACAATTTTTAATTTGCCGATCGAGGATGAATATCCCCAAGTTCTACTGGCAGAAGCAAAGTACAACGCTGACCAAGAATTGTACTTAGCGGTACTCCTAGACCCGGTAGCCCGCCGCCCGGTGCTTCTGGGTTCGAGACAAGGAGGTATGGATGTCGAAGGGTCGATCGAGCAAATGCAGCAAGTTGCCGTAGATCAAGAATTTTCCCCATTCTACGCGAGGCGTCTCACGCTGAAAATGGGATTGCAGGGAGACTTGATTCAATCGGTGAGCACTATTGTCGAGAAAATGTACCGGCTGTTTGTCGAAAAAGATTTAGATTTAGTAGAAATCAATCCTCTCGGCATCAGTCCCACGGGAGAGGTAATGGCTTTAGACGGTAAAGTCACCGCCAACAACGATGCCTTGGGGCGACATCCAGATTTGGCCACACTCTCAGGCAAGAGGCAAAGCAGCGGGTTGGCACGGGAAAGAAGAAGTCCCCATGCTGGGGGCGATCGCCCCCATTCCCACTCGAAGGTTCAGCAGTCGCCGGAGTTTGACCCCAAATCTAAATCCCCAATCTCCAATTCCGAATCCCTGCAATTAATCGAACTAGACGGGAATATCGCGATTTTGTGCAACGGAGTGGGCCTGACAATGGCAACTCTAGATGCTGTAACCCACCAAGGAGGAAAACCAGCTAATTTTGTGAATATTGGTTCCCTAGACCGCTACGATGCAGCAAATGCCCTGCGCGATCGCGCGGAGTTGGGTCTGGAGTTAGTCGCTCAGGATAAAAGCGTTAAGGTGATACTTGTAAATATTTTGGGCAGCGCCTCCAAAACCGAGGAAATAATCGCTGCAGTAGCCGGCTATTTGGAACGGAAAGCTCGCGCTAACCGCCACATCCAAGTGGTGCTGAGGCTGGTAGAGATCGATGCTGATGCTGTTAAAAAGCGTTTGGGACAGTTGCCGGTGCAGCTAGCTAGCACTTTGGATGAGGCCGCGGCCGCTTCTGTATCCTCCGCCAAGTAGCGGCAGTCGATCGGCAAAAAATGAAATTTCTGTACAGATGAAGGCCTTCTGCTTTTTACAGATCGAGTGTCAAGTGGGAAAAAATGAATTTAACTCCTGAAAGCAAAGTCCTAGTACAGGGCATTACAGAATCTCCCGCGTCCACCCGCGCCGCCCTGATGATGAAAGCATACGGCACGAATGTAGTCGCCGGTGTTAGTCCCGGTCGGGGGGGGCTGGAAGTGGAGGGAATTCCGATTTTTGATTTGGTAGAACAAGCAGTGGCGGCAGTGGGTCACGTTGACACTGCGGTAATTTTGGTAGATGCTTACTCGGTGCTGGATGCTGCTTTAGAAGCGATCGCCGGAGGAATTCGGCAAATCGCGATCGTTACTGGGGGAGTGCCCCCTCTGGATATGGTGCACTTAGTGAGAAAAGCAGAAGCCACCGAAACTTTGGTAATCGGGCCCAACAGTCCGGGGATTATTGTGCCCGACAAACTGCTGCTGGGAACTCACCCCAAGGAATTTTACACTCCCGGCCCCGTGGGAGTGATCAGCCGCAGCAGCACTTTGACTTACGAAGTTGCCCTAGAACTAACGCAGGCTGGGTTGGGACAGTCGATGGCGGTTTGTATTGGCTGCGACGCGATTGTCGGTTCTTCTTTTATGCAGTGGCTGCAACTTTTGGACGAAGACGACAGTACCGAAGCGATGGTTTTGGTAGGGGAGGTTGGCGGATGGAGTGAACAAGCTGCTGCTTCTTACATCGCCTCGGCGATCGACAAACCCGTGGTTGCTTATCTGGCCGGCCGCTACGCTCCCAAGGGGCCGTCTTTGGGCCACGCCGGCATCCTGATCAGTTCTCGGGCCGCTGCCCAGAAAGCCTTTGGAGTTACGGCCCCAAACAAAATGGCTGCCTTTGAAGAGGCGGACATACCTGTGGCGGCTCGACCTTCAGAGATTCCTAAGTTGCTCAAAAAATTGCTAAAGAAAAATTGATTGCTTTGGGAGTTGTTCAGAGTGGAGACTAACCATCAAATAAGCGCTAAAAATAATTTCCCACCATTTTTATATTTGTGGATAATTAGTTCAGCGAAAATCTGCCCATCCTAATTCGTTTTTACTTTGCTTCAAACCATATTCTACCCAAGTTCTTAAACCATAAAAATTACCTACTTCTCTGGGTGTAATGTTGGGAAATTTACTCATTACATACCCAGGGCTGTTTCATTCTCGCTCCGGGACAAACCCCCGTCGTTGCCCCGATGCTTGCAAGGCCCATTTGATCGTCGGTGGGGGGGTTGGCACGGGGAAACTACCCCTACAAAACCGTGATTTTCCTGAGAATGAAACAGCCCCACCCCAACCCTCCCCTTATCAAGGGGAGGGAGTAAGAAATGCACAAATGATTTAGGATTGCTATACAATGGCAAGATAAATTAAGGGACTACCAAATAAAAAACTCGTCCAAAATCAAGCGGTACTGTAAACAATATCGATCAACCACTTACTGAGATGCGGGAGGCTATCCCCAACAGGTTGAGACAGGGAGCATCTCAATGAAAGCAGCCAAGCTATAAATTGGAGTTAGGAGTCAGGAGTCAGGAGTCAGGAGGAAAGAGGAAGAAGGAAGAAGGAAGGAGGAAGAAGAAGTGTTTTTACAAATATGAGATGCTCCCGTTGGGACAGACGCTGATTGGATGTCCCTAACTTACTTTTTAGTTACCAAAACCCAATCGTCCGCTGTTTTGACAATCTCAGCATTCTGCAAACCTAAATGTTTTAAAACTGGTTTTTCTAACAGAAAATAAGGTTGAGGAAGAGTTTGCCATTTCTTTTTGAGCGTCGGCGCGTCGGCGACAATAACTTGGCGTTGACTGTAAAAATTCAGCGATGGACGGCCCAAGCGGTGAGAAGTAAACACTTGTTGACCGGCCGGAGTTCCTGTGCGGACAATTTCGGCGATCGGCTTAACGGGATAATCCTCCGCCAGTTCCCAAACCCAGTTATCAGAAGCCACCAATACCAATAGCGTCAGGTAAGTTCCCCAAATTAAAACTAATATAAACTGCCGGTCTTTGCGGTGCAGCAACACGGCCGCCATTGTCATTGTCAAACCTACAAACATCAGCATTAACTGCAAATCTCGTTCCATCGGCACAATGTATTTCCCAATTTGCACTAAGCCACTGAAGTAAATGCAGCCGACAATACCAACTACACCCAGCACTGCCAAAATTGCGGGATGAGGCAACAAAGAAATAGCATCAAAACGTTCTTCTGCTTCCTCTTTGACTGGTTCTGGCGGCAGCCACAGTTGCTCCCAAACTTCAGCGAGATAACTACCAACAGCCAGAGCAAAAGCTGGATAAATTGGCAAAACATACCACGGCAATTTAGTAGTCATCACAGAAATAGCCAGCAGATATACTCCTGTCCAAACCAATACTAATTTTGGCCCTGGAAAATTGCGATTTTCCCAACTCAAACGTAGCCCTTGTAGCCAAAATAACTGCCACGGCCAAGCTAATTTTAAAATTTCTAAAATATAATACCAGGGCGGGCCTTTGTGACTGCTCACAGGTTCCGAAATCCGCCGGAAAGATTCGTTAACTAAATTAGCGTGGATGAAATATTGGCCGTAGTGCAGCCATTGGGCAAAATACCAAGCAGCTACTGGCAAAGTTCCGATCGCCAATCCGCCCCACAGATACGCAGAAGTGAGGAGTCGCGGGGTATCCCAAACCAAAAAAATACAGCCCATCCCACCCAGCAGCAGCCCCAACATCACGCCCTTAGCCAGGCAAATGAGTCCGAACCCAATCCCCGCGCCCAAAGCGTAGCGCAAATCTCGGCGCGATCGCAGCAAACACCACATCGCCACCAGCAAAAAACACAAAACCGCCCCATCCAACATCGCCAAACGTCCATGCCGCACCACCGGTAACAGCGTCAGATAAACGAAGGCAGAAAAAATGGCGATCGAGCGCGGAGGAAACAACTCCCTGCCAATGGCGTAAAGCAAGGGCACTGAAGTGGCTGTCAGCATCGCCGGTACCAACCTCGCCGTCAATTCGCTGACACCGCCTGCTGCAAAGCACAGCCCGATTAGCCAGTGTACCAGCGGCGGTTTGTTGAAATAAGGCATAGAGTCGATCGTCGGATACAGCCAATTTAAGTTGCCCCGCCAAATTTCGCGACTTACCTGCGCTGCAATGCCTTCATCCCAATCCCGCAAAGCCACGCCCCCCAGATTCAGCCCGAAAATCAGCACTGCAGCCAACAGAAAAGCCAGCATCCACACTTTGTCTGTCAAGCTGTCATTCCAGCGATTTTTCAGTTTGTGGCCCAGGAATGCAAAGATTTCTGACATAAGTTAAGAGAGTTTTGAGCGTCCCAAACTGAAGGTAAACTTAGACAGCAGTTATTTGCGACTAGGAAAATACCATGAACTTGCCTGTAATTATAGATATTATCATTGGCTTAGTCTTTATCTACCTGACTTTAAGCTTGCTAGCTTCGGAAATTCAGGAACTGATTGCTACTGTTTGGCAGTGGCGGGCGGAACATTTAAAGAAGTCGATCGAAGTGCTCATTTCTGGAGGCAGCGAAGGCGCGAAAGATCCCCTGCAACTTAAGAGAGTTGGACACTTGGCTCATGCGATTTACGCCAATCCGATTATCAAGGATTTGAATCAGGGAGCGAAAGGGCTTTTATCAGAGGGATTCCGCTCTGTTACGCACCGCATGGGGGATTTTTACCACGGAGTTACTGGTACTAAAAATGTTTTCGGCAATAAATCTAGTGGGCCTTCTTATATTCCAGCCGAGTGTTTTTCTGCTAGCCTTTTGGAGACTTTAAAGGTTTCTAGTTTGCTCAGCTCTATCTCTAAAACCCGATTGGAAAGATTTAAAGATTTACAATTAGCACAAATTCAACAGATTGGAGAAAATCTGAGTTTGCCGGATGATACTAAACCGATTATTGAGCAAGAATTGAGGTGGCTGACTGCGGAGTTCAATCGAGTTGTTGAAGATTATCACAACAATTTGGCAACTTTGAATAACAGCTTAGATCGGATGTCGGAAAAGCTAGGATTTTATATTAAGGATTCTCAGGTTTATCTACCAGAAACCGAACTAGCAGGGAGAGAATTTCAGAGGCAAATGGCATTTGTGAAGGCTCGTTTTGACAGCAGAAATGAACGAGGGGCGCTGCTGGGGCAACTGCAACCGAGTTTCAGCAATCTGTTAAATACTGTTAAAAAAAGTCAAGATACGGTAGCAGAAATTATGGATATCCAAGAGGAGAGTCCGATTTATCAACAAATTAAAGAAACCTTGGACAGTATGCCAGAATCTTTGAAACGCAGCCTTTATATTTTAGCGCAGCGCGCTGAAAAAAGCGGCGGAGATACTCAAGAACAGTTGCAGCGGTTTCAGAAAGAAATTGAAATTTGGTTTGACCAATCGATGGAGCGTGCTTCTGGTGTTTATAAGCGGAATGCTAGAGGGGTGGCGATTTTGCTCGGAACTGCGATCGCTGTCGCTGCTAATGCTGATACCATTCATATTATTAATCGGTTGTCGAAGGATTCGATGTTGCGATCGACTGTTAATTTGTACGCTGAGCAGTTGGTGGTAAATAATGCTAAGACTAAATCAAATAATTTAACCAGTCTGACAAAAGTTCAACAGGATGTCGATCGAGCTTTGGATCAGGTAGCTTTGCCTTTTGGATGGAGCGAGCAGAACAGCTTAGAACGAGATAAGCAGGGGAATTTATTGTGGCCGGCTTTGATGGCAAGAGTGTTTGGTTGGATATTGAGCGGCGTAGCTATTTCTATGGGGGCTGCTTTTTGGTTTGAGGCGCTCAACAAGATTATTAATATTCGCAATGCAGGGAAAAAACCGCCATCTTCCACAGAATCTTGAGGGGTGCAGTTGCCAGGCCAATCTACTAACTGTCATACCCTTTTAGATTTTAGATTTTAGATGGGGGAATGACTGAAGACTATCGAGGTTTGAAGCACCGGCTTAGATTTGGATTCTTTTTTGAAAGTGGGATCACGGATAGGATACCGGATCGATAGGTAATTGCGCGTTTGCCGGAACTAAGGGAAAACACGCAGAATATAAATTCCGTGCGATCGCGGATGGCAGTCCCGCAGAAATAGGGCAAACTAATAGATAGGTTACATAAGAATGGGCGAAATAAACAAGGTCGCTGGCACTTTCAGAAGCTCTGAATCCAAGGCTGTATCTACCGCTAAACACACTTTTGGAGGACGGAATATGTTGACTTCTTTAAGGGAAACGACTCCCGCCTTGGAATACGCAAACCCCCCATCCAAAAGCTTTGTATTCAAGGACTCCAGCATCAATGAAGGTGGATATTTTGTTTCCAGAAATTTGGCTGGCGAATCTGACTGCATCGAGATATTTACCTCGGCACTTCAAAAATATGCCTCTATCCTTAGAGAGATTGACAAAGTTCGCACAACTTTTGGCGACAACTCCGGCAAACTGCAATTAGGCTTTGTTATCCTCAGTTCAGATTACTTTGAACCATACAAAAGTCAATTGCCCAAATCGCATAGTTCTCTGACTCAAAACACCGGACTTCGTTCGTGTTATGCCGATCGAGATAGTGATACACTCAGCAACGGCGGTGGGCGCGATCGACTGTTTGCTAATTAAGGAGAGTAATTTAATGGAGGGTGTGGAACGTAGCGAGCGCGACTGGGCCCGAATACAATTGTAATTAGTGACGCAGGCGCGATCGAAATCAACGATTAGATCTGACTCAATCTCCAATCATATCAATTCGCTGAATAATTTGAATCACGTTTGTAGTGAGGTGGGCAGTCCTCACAGTGTCCGTACTAGCCGATAAGTCAATTCATTCCCAGCGATTGGTTCCCACTTAATATCAGACCGTTTTGACTGTTAGTAAATACGACCAAAATTCTGGGAAATTAGTAGTTGGGTGTATCCCAAATCTAGCAGCTTCAAGCCATATAGAATTCTTCAAAATCTACATAATTCAGTTTTCCCTTGGATGAAATACAGCTAGGGAAACTTTAGTGGATTGTGCCTATACATAAAAACTCACACTCAAATAAAAACTACTAAATATAAGAAGAGGTATTCGGGGGTGAATTACCTCCACTATTTCCGCATTCCTCAACTCAGGCTACTATTAGCAAAATAAGGTAAAAAAAAATGGATAATAGAACCTAGATTTATTTCAACATTCCCGATTAATCTTGCGATCTACTCCCATAGGTAGAGGCTCCAATTCCCCTTTTGGTCAATAGGTAACAGGCAAATGCAGAGCCAAATAAATCAATAAAAATATTTTAAAAAGTACACAACTTTTCAATTAGGTGTTAATATATAATCAAATAAGCCTGATGAGATAACTCCGGGGTGTATCTACTAAATAATGCCCTTAATGGAGTCTCCAATATGAGTTCTACATTCGCTCAAGTTAACTCACAATCTTCTTTTGAAAAACGACCACTGCGCTCCTTAGTCTTCATTGACTCCGGCGTAGAAGATTACGAGTCAATTGCAGCGGGAGTGCTGCCGGGACAGCAGGTAGTAATACTCGACAGCACCAAAAACGGCATCGAACAAATCAGCTCTGAGATAGAAAAATACGCCTCTACTAACGGGGCGATTGACTCGGTTCACATTATTTCTCACGGCAGTTCTGGCAGCCTACAATTAGGCAACACCGCTCTGGGTTCAGATAACATAGAGCAATACAAAAGCCAGTTGGAAAAGTGGCAAAATTCACTAGCCCCAGAAGCAGACATCATTGTCTACGGCTGCGATGTAGCAAGCGGTACAGGTGCTAATTTCGTCGATCGCTTCAGTGAATTAACCGGGGCTGACGTTGCGGCATCCACCAACACAACCGGCAGCGGTGGCGACTGGAATTTAGAATTTGCTACGGGTCAAATTGAATCTGACTTAGCCTTGCGAGCCGATGCGATGGCAAGTTACCCAGGTAATTTAGCTACGATCGTAGTAGCTAACAATAACGATAGCGGGCCCGGTTCATTAAGGGCTGCGATCGCCACCGCTGTTGCCGGGGATATCATTACCTTCGCTCCAGGTTTAGCCAACCAAACTATTACCCTCACCAGCGGTCAACTCGATATTCCCGCTGGCAAAAACATCACCATTGACGGTGCAGCAGCAGCAGGTTTAACTATCAGTGGCAACAACGCATCCCGCGCCTTTTTTGTCAATGCCAACGTGGTGACTGCTACCACTTTTGCGGTCAAAAACCTGATTATTACTAACGGCAAAACGGCTGAGCGAGGTGGCGCGATCGGCACAACCGACGAAGTAAACCTCACAGTAGACAATGTTCAGTTCAACAACAACGTCGCCGATAAAGGCGGTGGCGCAATTTTCGGTAATTTCAACAATACCCTGACTGTTACCAACAGTAAATTCAACGGCAACGTAGCCACGGCAGCTAACGATGAACGCGGTGCAGGTGCGATCGGCTTTTTGAGTTTCAAAACTTTTACAGTCACCAACAGCGACTTCACCAACAACAAAGGAATTAACGGCGGGGCAATTAACAGCCTTCAAGGTAAGCTGACAATTGACAACTCCCGATTCATCGGCAACGATACCACCGCAGCCGTTTACGCAACAGGCCAAAATAATGCGTTTTTAAGGGGTTTTGGCGGCGCAGTTTACACAGACAGAGCCAGCAATCCGAGCGAAGCTTCCGGCACAATTAAGATTACCAATAGCGTATTTCAAGACAACAAAGGGCGAGGTGAAGGAGGCGCAGCTTATCTGTTCACCGGCAGCCAAGACAATGTAATTTTGGAAAAGAGCACCTTCCAAAATAACGAAATTCTGCCGCTACCCAACGGTGGAAATGCTGGAAACGGTGGTGGGGTAACGGTTTTGAGCAACAGCACCAACCAGGGATTGACCATTACCAGCACCACCTTTGCGGGCAACAAAGCCGGCAATCAAGGTGGCGGGCTGTGGACGCGCAATGCCCCTGCTACGATTACTAACAGTACGTTTTCTGGCAACTCCACGGCGTTTGCTGCTGGTGATTTCAACAAACTCGGCGGTGCAATGACCCTGGGTGCACCCACAACCATTCTCAACACGACGATCGCCGATAATTCAGCAGGCTGGGTTGGTGGAGGTATCTTCGCCGCTGCCAATAATGTCACCCTCAAAAACACGATTCTTTCCAACAATACAGCGGCTAACGGAGGAAACCCTTGGGGCATTCAACAACACGTCACCGCCCAATATAGCGATGGGGGAGGGAATTTTCAGTGGCCGGCCAAAAACCCCAATGACGGAAGCGATTTCAATGCGACGGCAAGTATTACGATCGTAGACCCTTTACTCGGCCCTTTGCAAAACCTCAACGGCGCTTTAGTCAGACCGCTGCTGGCAGGAAGTCCGGCAATTGATAAAGGGATTGCCACGGGCGCACCCGCTACGGATCAGCGCGGTGTGACTCGCCCTCAAGATGGCGACAGCATTGCAGGTGCGATCGTGGACAGCGGCTCTTTTGAATTGGGAGGTAGTGTCGTCCCAGTGCCGACTCCGACACCCGCACCGGCGCCAACTCCGACACCCGCACCGGCGCCAACTCCGACACCCGCACCGGCGCCGACTCCGACACCCGCACCGGCGCCGACTCCGACACCCGCACCGGCGCCAACTCCGACACCCGCACCGGCGCCGACTCCGACACCCGCACCGGCGCCGACTCCGACACCCGCACCGGCGCCAACTCCGACACCCGCACCGGCGCCGACTCCGACACCCGCACCGGCGCCGACTCCGACACCCGCACCGGCGCCAACTCCGACACCCGCACCGGCGCCGACTCCGACACCCGCACCGGCGCCGACTCC
>NZ_JAUBUR010000054.1:0-34736 GCF_036705485.1 Microcoleus sp. AT9b-C3
GAGCGGAATGAAGCGAAAGCTTCACGTTCCGTTCTGAAGGAGAGGTAGGGGTAGAAATGCCCCTATCGACTCTAACAAGTCTAGACCGCAAGAAATTAAATTCTTGCAGCTCAGGTGTATAGCCCAAAGCCACTACCGAGCAAGGTTGTTATCTGTGGGGATGGTGGGACTCGAACCCACAAAACCCTGGCAGGTTGTCCGGTTAGGAGCCGGATGCGTTTTCCAGTTCCGCCACATCCCCAAGTAAAATGCAGCGACGATACTTTGAATTAGGAACTCAAAGCATCGTCGCTGTTTGTTAAGGAAAATCTCATTTGCGGTGTCATTATGCTGCTCCCAGTATTTGAGGCTGATTGTTCGTTAAACGAATTTGAAGCATAAATATTTCGAGAAAGCTTTTTCCACCTTTTGTATTGTGGCTCTGCGCCCCGACGCAATTCTACGCTCAAGGAGTTTTTGGCTCGCCAAAATTCTTCTGCAGATTCCGTGTCAAATATGACTTCGACAATCTGATCGACTAGCATTGGCTGTTGACGATCGTTCAAAATCTTTTCTATCGATTCTGCAAAGGTCAGCCCCACGTACAGAGGACGCTTCATGTCCATTGGGCTGCGCTGAGGTCTGTTTTGAGAGCTTGCTTTTTCAAGACTTGCATCTTCAGAAGCAAGACTAATATTGGGTAGACCTCCTTTTAGATCTTCGTCTCCAGCAAGAGAACTTGTCGAAGCTACTTGACCCCCATTCAAAGCAAGTGCTTCTGTTTCCGAAGGTATGTCTGTCAGTGTTGATGCCACTTCCTGATGAGCCACCGCCAGCATATGCTCGTAATAAACGATACTTGCTTTTAGTTGTACAGCTTTCGCCTCTACCTCAGCAAGTTCTGACTTCTGCTGGTCAATTTGCTCTTTCAGCCATTTGACGTGCTGTTCGTGGGCAACATCCTGTGCCATAGCTCCTAAAAATCTCTCTGCTTTTTATAAGATAACACAAAAAAAAACTATGCGAGCAAAACATAAAAAAAATGCAAAACTCAACCTCTCTGTAAATGACATAACATACTGCTGCTAGTTCTCCAGAAAAAAAACACCCCCGTAGGGGTGCTGTTGCTTACCAGGTAATTTTTATAGCCAACTGAGTTAACTAAAGCCTTCTTCATCCGCCGGGTCGCCGTAGGGGTCTTCGCTGGCTGGACTCACGCTGCCGAACATTCCAGCATCCGCTACGTAGTCTGCCGGGTCGCCGTAGGGGTCTTCGCTGGCGGAAGTCAGGTTGCCGAACTGTCCGTAGTCGGTACCGGCGTACTCAGCCGGGTCGCCGTAGGGGTCTTCGCTGGCCGGGGTCAGGTTGCCGTACTCTCCGTACTCAGCCGGGTCGCCGTAGGGGTCTTCGCTGGCTGGAGTCACGTTGCCGTACTGTCCGTAGCCAGCCGGGTCGCCGTAGGGGTCTTCGCTGGCTGGAGTCACGTTGCCGTACTGTCCGGGATTTGAGGCATCTTCGTAATAGCCATCAGGATCGACTTGCTCGCTGTCTGGCCCGACGATCGCATCTTTTAACTTCCGCAAAAATCCGTCTACCATGATAAAGTTCCTCTTTTTTATGTGTTGAAAAACGACTGTTTTAGATTGGGAATCCCAGATTTAATTGAAAGTCACAGAACCTGCCATCTAAAATCTTAAATGGTTACACTACTGTGCCGGAACAGGAGCTGTAGCTTCCGGCAAGCTAGTAAGGTCACGACCGGTATTTTGGTTGTTGTAGCCCTGGAATTCGCGGTAACGCGCTGCCTCGGACTCCGGAACTTTAATTCCTCCAGGCGGGGGCGTTACCCAGTGAGCGCGATTCTGGGCATCGCGGTAGTAAACGCGACCGTTTTTGGAAAGGTAATGTTTTCCCTGGGGCCCCTTTTCTTGTTTATTTTTGTGCTGATTGTAGATGTAGTAAAGGGCCGCTGCTCCTACTAAAGTAATCCCAACTTTTTGAGCATTGCTCAGTCCTTTTTTCGCTTGTGGGGAAGGAGTGGAGCCACGATTAGTTTGCACTCCTCCAGCGCGAGTATCGTCCACAGGAGGCGGAGGAGCGTAAGTTCGCTCGTTAGAACCGCAAGCACTCACAAAGGGAAAGGTCAGCAGCGTTGTCAGCAGCAGAGCCATGAAGCGCGATCTTTTGGGTTCGGGTTTGATTGTGTTCATTGCCGCTCCGAATTGTCGGGATTTTAGGTAGGGTGTGTTCTCGCGAGGTTGAGGAACCTGAGCTGCTGCTAACAGTTTTTAGAGTAAATTAATTTCTCAAAGCAATTTTGACCAAAGTAGTTGCTGAGAATTTATCAACAGCGCAGGTACGGTATTGCGTTTCTATTTAATCATCCTCAATTCTCTCGAAAATTTGCTCATTCCAGGGATATAAATAAAGTTTCTTTTATTTCAGTCTGGAGGTATATGCAAATGCGCGCCTTCGGGTAAGAATAAATTCCGTTTGTGGACTGCTCAAAGCAAAGTGAAGCAGACGGACGGGACGAGTGCGAAGCTCAAAGCAGCACTGGGGAGGGAAAGGAGGCGGGATGTAGAAGTCTGGCGGTCTTTAATTACGCCGGACTGCTTGTGGGAGATGCCTGCAATTTTGTTGTAGAAATTCTGGAGAGGTCGAGCGCACTCTTGTAGAAATCTATTAACCGCGAGAGAAAGCCCCCGCAGCTTTTCGGATATTTATGAAATTAAATAATTTATTTACTGCTGGATTGTCCATCGCAGTTGTATTTACTGCGGCTAAATATCTAACTTTTTCAAATCAACAAAACCAAGTCAAGGAATTGCTGCAAACCAAACAGTGTCCCGATTGCAATTTTACCAATGCCAACCTAAAAGGATTAGACTTGCAAGGAGTCAACTTGCAGGGAGCTAATCTAGAAGGTGCTAACTTATCAGGAGCCAAGTTGACCAATGCCAACCTCACAAATGCCAACTTAAATAGAGCCAACCTCACGGGAGCTGATTTGGGCTGTGCCGGCATCACTTTCAACCTTGAGGCTAATGAAAAAGAAGCAAATATGGATTTTAATGTCACCGCTGTTCCACAACAGAATAACCCAGAAAATGCAGTAGTTGGTTTCAATATGAAAGCAACGGAGCAAGGAGCGACAATGCGTTTTAACCTCATGGGATGCGCGGACTTCTCGAATGCTAGCTTGCAAGAAGCTAAAATGCCAGATGGCACAATTCATCCTTAGTAAAACTAGCAAATACTGTTTAAATCGATTAAATCGAAAGAAAACCGCTGCCTGTTTTTCAGGCAGCGGTTTTTTAAGAAATTAACTGCACGCTTAAAATTAGTGAGCAGAACCGTTACCGTGATACTTGTCAGTATCGTAGAATCCGTTTTTTGTACCGAAGAACAGACAGCAAACGGTGAAAACTGCTGTCAAGACTGCTAAAACTAACTTAACGTCCATAATTTACCTGCTGTTGTTGAGTGAGTGCAAATACTCAGATTGTAGAATCTTTTTGGCTGGCGCGGCCATCTACCAGCGTAGCGCCAGATTTGCTGGGCTGTACTCTGGTGCGGCAGTTTCCTGACGGCGAGACAATTCGGGGAATGATTGTCGAAACCGAAGCTTACGGCCCGGGAGATCCCGCTTGTCACGCTTATCGACAGCGTACTTCTCGCAATGAGGTGATGTTCGGGCCTGCGGGTATGAGCTACGTTTACTTAATCTACGGGATGTATCACTGTTTTAACGTGGTGACGGATGCAGAGGGAGTTGCTAGTGCTGTGCTGATTCGAGCTTTGCAGGTAGATGCGGTTCCCAAGGGGTTCGCTGGAATTCCCGATAAGAAGCGATCGCGCCTCGCCGCCGGGCCTGGGAAACTGTGTAAGGTGCTTGATATCGATCGAACTTTAAGCGGTTTTCCCTTGGGTGCAGACCAACCGCTGCGGTTGGAACACCGGAGCGAGAACTTTCAGCAAGCTGTGGAGGAGGGTACAATAAATTTTGTGCAAACTACGCGGATCGGGATTTCTCAAGGAATTGATTTGCCTTGGCGCTGGTATGTAGGGAACTCTACGGCTGTGTCACAACTCTAGTAATGTCAAAGGTATCAGTGTAAATTTTGTCGCTTATCTTAGTGAAATTATGGCTTACTCTTCTGAAAACCCGATCGTACAACTCAAAAAATGCCTGACCCTGGCTCAGGATGTTGGTAGTCACACCGAAGCCAACCGGGCTTTCCAGCAATTGTGTGGGATTATCGATGCTGAAAACCCAATGGCGGCGCAACTTTTGGAGATGTTGTGGGAAGAAGCAATTATGGCGAGGCGATCTGCTTTATTTTGGCAGCAAATGAGCGATGTTGAGAAAGATATGGCTAATAGAATGATGGAAAATATGACGCAGATGCGGCAAAATTATTTGCGGCTGATGCAGGAAATGTAAGATTTTGGGAATGGGGAATGGGGCATCGGGCATGGGGAAATCGAGACTCTACTCTGACGGAGTGACAATCCCGTTCAGCTTGAGCATCTTTTCCCCTGTTTTTTCTAGCTGAGTGAGGAATCAAGGGGTAAAAATAGGTTGTCTTCGATGTGCGATCGGACTTCAGGTGAGACGTTACAACCACTGTTTAGGCATTCCATCAAAAATTTATTAGCCTGATCATACTGAACAAGCAATTTTTTTTGCGCTTCTGTGAACTGCCAATCCTGACCAATATTACGATAATGAATTATCACATCTCTTAAGTTTTTAGTCCACTCTAAACCATTATTTGCCCACCATTCCCTAAATATATCTCTCTTTGAAACAGGTAAGTAATTTTTCAATTGTTCAATTGTTTCCTTAAACTCAAAATTAGTATCTTTTTTTAGGATAGCGTCGAGAGTTCTAGTGATAGCATTAAAGATAACATCAGGATTAAAAATATTAATTGCTGTAGAGGTAGCAATTGTTCTACTAATAGCAAGAGCACTTATATAGTCGATAGCAATATCTATGTCAGTTGTGGTGTTGATATCAATATCTAAGCCAGTGGCAATAGTGTTAGTGGTAGTAACCTCAATAAGGCTACCAATAGCGCTGCCAGCACAGTCTGGGTCACTGGCGATAGCAATAGCGCGAGCGCGGGTAAGGTAAAAAAGACGAACGGCTGCTGGTTTGTAAGAAACATTAACTGAATTCGATTTCTTACTTACCCACCTAAGAAATTCCTGGAGTTTTGTATCAGTAGCCATGAGCATATCAAGTTGTTGCTTAATTAGTTGCAATAAGCTATCTGCTGGGGACAACATCTCAACACCCTGCAAAAATATTTCTCGCCAACGTGCTTCAGTTATGTGAACGACGAGTTGCTGACAACCCTGTTGAGAGCTTAGCAATTCCTCGGCAGTCAAATACTCTTGAAAAGTTTGATGAGAAAAAGCATATTGTTTCCATCCCTTTTTTACAATAAGACCAGATAAAACTTCAGTAGTGGATAAACTTTGAGAATAATTCGCAATAAGTGGCGAAATTTCTGCTTCTTCAAAATAAGACTTGCCCGCCTCAAAGGTTATAACTGCTATACGTCTTAAGAATTTTTTGAATTCAACTACATCTATGTGTAAACGCTCATTAAATTGATTCCATTTTTCTAGTAATAAATCTATTGCTTCTCTGTAAAGCTCAACTCTTTTAGACGGTAAATCTCCTCTTGCTTGAAAAATCAGACAAATTAGATGGAGTAACAGAGGCGTATCGGTCAGTTCTCGGATTCGCTGATTTTTGGGCAGATCCAGCTTTTTAATTAAGTCATTTGCTTTGGCAGATTGTTCTGGTTGTGCAATCACTGCAACTTCATCAAACCATTGTTTAATAAAATCGTCTCTCTGAGTTTTCTCAAAATCAGCTACTAAGTAAGAACGAAAATGAGCAAATTTTTTAGATTGATATGCTGGAAACTCCTTTCGACAACTGACTATAAATCGATTGTTGCTATAAATATCAACTAAATGATTAATTTGTGACTTAACAATACTAATTTTTTCTTCGATAACTTCATCTAAACCATCAAGCAAAAACAACAGTCTGCCGTGGTTCAGTAAACTTTTAAGTTCTTGTTCTGAAACATTACTACAGCAGTATTTGTTTTGAATGTATCCTAATATATCAATTTCATCGGAACGCTTGGCATTTTCAGCCAAAGTTTCCAGACTTATAAAAATAGGTACTAACTTGGGTTGAAACTCAATTTCCTCACAATTAAGTGCAATATACTGTAGTAATGTAGTTTTACCTGCACCAGGTTTACCTAATACCATCAGCTTTGAATGTCTCAGCACTACCTCATCCCATAATTGCCGTTCCTGACTAAATTCTCCGGCTCCAAAGCCTTGAGCTTCATTTAGTTTAGTCTGAACATACATCCTGCTAAGATTTCCCAGCATAGGAGTATAGGACAGGTTAAATGTGCATAAGTTTGCACACTGGTCTTGGAGCGTTTTGTTGAAATGCGATCGCACTTTCTCCACCAGCGCCTCTATATCCTCTGAAGGAGAAGATGCGATCGCACAATCACTACTCAAAAACTCTGAACTCTCGAAAGCTGCTTTTGCTGCAATATCTGCTTGTGGTAATAGTAAATTTTCTGCTGGCTCGGACGAGTGCGATCGCACCGGAGGCTGAGTAAATATTTTAATTAATTCAGTTAAATCAACTCCTAATACACTCGCTATTTTTTCAAGCGTTGTTGTTTTAGGTTCGGCAGTCTCTCCAGTTGCAATCTTACTAATCAAACCCCCGTCTAAACCAGTTTCTTTCGCCAGCTTACGCTGCGAGAAGCCTTTTTCTTTCAATAAGTTTTTAAAGGCGTCTCCCGCTTGCTTGTTTTTTTTAGGTCTTGGCACTTCAGAATCCCCTCGCAATTTTGTTCAACTCTTGTTCAACCGTTGCACGTTCAACCAGTTGAACACTTACAACTTTGCAAACTTCAAACAGCAGATCACACTGGTGACATAAGCCAAATATCGAACTATCAAACAACCCATGAACACTTCATATATCCAAACAACACTCTTTGACCTAGAATCCTACTCAGTCAACCGTCAACCGGAATCTCATAACCCCACCACCAAACGGACTGCATCAATCACAGTTTATCTGACTCCAGTGGAGAAGGCACAACTAGAAAAATACGCCACCAGCGCAGGCAAAACTCTGAGCGACACGATGCGCGAAGTCATTAAGCATTTGATACAGGGGGGTAACTAACTCTCAATCTCTCTCGCGATCGTCTTTGTATTTTGTGGGCGAGTAATGACGGGGTGACAACCTCATCATTACTCGGCTACAAGCGAGAGATACGAGAATTTTAGTCTTAAGTTGACACGACGAAAGGCTGTGGGGTGTCCCGATCCGCAGCTATTTGCCCGATCGCAATTACCAACTTTTCCTACTTCATTAAAGCAGCGCCGCGGTTGTAAAGTTCCCGCGCGTAATCAGTCCAAGTTCCCTGTCCCCAATAGCGGAAACAGCTTGTTTGCACCAACAAATTGTAAAGCAAAGCTTGCTGGTATTCAAACTGCTTGGTAACGGTCGCATCTTGCTGCAACAGCGGGTCGTATTTTTTGTGAAATGCTGCGCTGAGTAGATTCATCGGTTCCAAGACATTTTCGTAACCTTTCACCCAACTCAAATCGTTTGTCCAAGAAGCACCATCCATGTGAAAATTATGGTCTGTTTGCTTGAGTTGGGCGATCGCACTTTCCACTTTTTCCGGTGTAGCACTATCAGGATCGACTAGGTGCCAGATTTTGTGCTGGTTAATCCCCTGACAAATCGGATAATCATCAGGATTAACCCCCGCCGCTTCAATCATCTCCAAATATTCAGTGCCGTTTAAACCGACAACGCCGGATTTTCCCCCGCCTTGTTCGCGGTTTTCGTGCCAAGCTTTGACAAAAGCGCTGGGGAATTCATTCATCATCACGCCACCATTTTCGCCGTCGGCAATCTGAGTGACTAAAGAAGGAACTGTGACATTGCCAATTTGCTGTTTATTGCGTCCTTTCGCTTCGTAATAAGGCTGCATTTGACCGACCAATTTTGTATCGGAACCTTGAGTTTTAATCAAAGCCGTGATGCTGATTGTTTCGCCGTGAGAATTGCGGGCAACTAAACGGTTGGGAATATATTTTTGGTCTTGCGACAATCCCGAACCGTCGGGATTTTCTACAGAATGTTCCTGCACCATCAGCCAGCGATAGCCGCATTCTTTCAAAGCTTTGATGTATTCGTACAGTGTATCTGGGTGATTGGGAAAGTGCATTTCTGGGGGCGAAAAACCTTTAACCCGCTTCAGGGCATCCAAGCCAAAAATTGCCGCAAAATGATGTTGCCATGCTTGAATTTGAAGTTTGATGTCGGGAATGGGAGTTGAGGGAATGACGGCGTGACTCCACATTGTGCCCAGCCATTCTACGTGAGGTTGATATTGAGGATCGCAGGTAATCCGCTTGAGATTATCAAAGATATCGTCGCGTCCCATTTGGCGCAATCCCCACAATAAATTGCCTGAATAGTCGAGCATAATTCGCGGGTTGCAGCCTTCGCCAATCAGTTGGGGAATGAATTCTCCCATCCGAGAATAGCACCAAGCAAACACTCCGGCATTGTGATTGTCTCCTTGGTTGGGATGTTCAAACATATTCTGGAGATTGCTGATCAGTTCGCCGTTTGCACCGGCAGGAATTGTCGGTTGGTGCATATGCAGGGCGCAGGCGAATCCGGCTTGAATGTTTTCCAGGCGCAGATTTGTGGTAGGTAGAAAGATTGGTTCGTTGCTATTGGCTGCGGCACTGATTTCTGCTTCGGAGCCGCAAATATTGGGTAATCCTGAGTTGATTTCTTGTAAAATGGGTGAATTGGGAGACTGTGCGATCGCAGGCATAAGTTTTTCTCAACAATTGTGGAGGGGCACTGTCTGCTATTGCTAAGATAGCTAGATACTTTAACAGTAGCAGAGCAAGTCTGCAAAAGATAAATTTCGCAAGATAAGTCCGGGAGCGCGGAAGCTCCTAATCTTGGGTAAAATGTTTAACACATTTCACGTAAATAGGCGAGGTAAATTATGAAATACGAAATCAAGCTTTTGGAACCAACGGATTTGTGGTACGTCCAAAATAACATCAATAAAGAAACCAACAAGTTTTACCATCCCACTAAGAATATTCCGTTGGTTCAACAAGCGGAAATTAACTTGAACAATTCGGGTGTGATTATTCAAAAAGGTGCGCTGCATTGGTGTATGGGGAAATTGACTTCCGGTGTTTATAAAACGGATAACCGTTTGAAAGATATGTGGGTATCTTTGACAACGGAAATGGACTACAACGCTCCCGTATATCAAGGGATTGGTACGGTGAAACTGGAACCGAGACAAAAAGGGCATTTCCTGCATTATACGCCGATCGAGCTTTCGGATGGGGAGCAGTGGGAGTTTGATGACGGTATATTTCAGTTTTGTTCGGACAATGTAGTTATCGGTGCTAAAAAACTGAAATTCCGACAAGTGGCTGCTTCTAATGACGGTAGGTGGAGAATTGCTGTTACAGCTTTGCGCGAGCAAAAAGCTACTGTTGTAGCTGCTACAAATTCCCCGGCTAAGGTTGTCGAACTCAGACAAGGTGAAACTTTGATAGCTGATTGCGATTTGGTTAAAGGATTTACCAAGGGGATTGAAGAAGATTATCGAAAATTAGGTCATTTTGGCAAAGGGGGTGGAGAGGGTTATGTTTGGTATTATCAGGGGAAAGGTAAATTATTAGTATGTGAAAATGATGCTATGGGTTTGGGTTGAGTTATTGACAGCGACAGGAGATGCGATCGCTCAAAACGAATGGATTTGACAAATTAGTTTGATTGTCGCAAAACCTGGAAAAACAGCTCATCGATTGCAATTTGGCACATTAGGGACACGGCAGTGCCGTGTCCTTACCTGTATTTTAAGCAACAGTCCGATCGCCCAAATCCGTCTCAACATCGGCTAGCTGCGCCTATTTTCCCTGTATTCCCAATGGCCGACTTGCTTATCTGCCTAGAAATCATATACTTTGTCAAGTTAAGAAAATATTTTTTTGATTCATCCAGGAGCGAGAAAAAAAATGTACATAGTACAAATTGCCTCGGAGTGCGCCCCCGTCATCAAAGCAGGAGGTTTGGGCGACGTAGTTTACGGCTTGAGCCGGGAGTTGCAGAATTCCGGTCACTGCGTCGAGATTATTCTACCCAAGTACGACTGCATGAGGTACGACCACATTTGGGGACTTCACGAAGCCTACCGGGATTTGGCTGTGCCCTGGTACGGCGGCGAAATCCTCTGCGATGTCTTGTGCGGCTGGGTGCACGGGCAGTTGTGTTTTTTCATCGAACCTCGCTCTCAAGATAACTTTTTTAATCGCGGCTGTTATTACGGCTGCAATGACGACAATATGCGGTTTGCATTTTTCAGCAAAGCCGCTTTGGAATTTTTGCTCAGAAGCAACAAGCGTCCCGATGTGATTCACTGTCACGACTGGCAAACGGGTTTGGTGCCAGTCTTGCTGTTTGAAATTTACAAATACAATTGGATGGAAAATCAGCGAGTCTGCTATACCATTCACAATTTCAAACATCAAGGCATGGGAGGTAGCGATATTTTGAATGCAACGGGTTTGAATCGAGAGGATTATTATTTTGATTACGATCGCCTCCGAGATAACTTTAACCCTTTTGCTATCAACTTTATGAAAGGCGGCATTGTTTACTCGAACTTTGTTACCACAGTTTCGCCACACCACGCTTGGGAAGCTCACCTCGGCGAGTTTGGCTACGGTTTGGGTCACACTTTACACTTGTATCAAGAGAAGTTTCGCGGGGTGCTCAACGGCATTGATTATGATGTGTGGAATCCCGAAAGCGATCGCTACATTCCGCACCACTACACTAAGGATGATTTGGCAGGAAAAGCCAAAACTAAAAAAGCTTTGCGCGATCGGCTGTTCCTGCGCGATGCTGACAAGCCTATTATTACCTTTATCGGTCGTTTGGACGACCAAAAAGGCGTTCATCTCGTCCACCATGCAATTTATTACTCTCTGAGTAAGGGAGCGCAATTCGTGCTTTTGGGTTCCGCGACGGAAGCGGGAATTAACGCTCATTTCCAGCACGAAAAATACTTTTTAAATGACAATCCCGACTGCCATTTAGAACTAGGTTTTAATGAGGAACTCTCACACTTAATTTATGCGGGTGGGGATATGATTGTGGTTCCGAGTAATTACGAACCCTGCGGGCTGACTCAGATGATTGGGTTGAGGTACGGTACTGTTCCTGTGGTGCGGGGAGTTGGCGGTTTGGTCAATACTGTGTTCGATCGAGATTACGACACCCGCCACCTCCCAGAAGAACGCAACGGTTACGTGTTTTACCAAACCGACTACTCGGCTTTAGAATCGGCGCTCGATCGGGCGATCGGATTGTGGTATGACTATCATGATGAATTTGAAAAACTCATGCTTCAAGGCATGAATTGTGATAATTCGTGGAAATATCCAGCTAAAGACTATGTGGAAATTTACGAGCTAATTCGACACAAATAATCAGTAGGGCTAGCAGTGTGCAACTGACTAACTGTAGGGTGTTCACAGCTAGCCCGCGTCTGGGTGGCTGTTGAGCCTGGTCAGGAAGTTTGACCGTTGATACATGGCGGTGACGCTAATCGGTTGGGAGATGGCTCTTGCTTTTTTTTGGGAGCGCGAGGTTGTTTAAGCAATCTTTTTAAATTTACCCTGTGGGCCAAATTTAATAAAACCTCTAAAAGTTGTTGTCGCTCACAATTAGTAAAAGCACTGTCTGCCCTTTGATGGCAGAGAGTCAGAAACCTACGGGGATAGGGCTGGGGAGTTTTTGGAGATGTCTATTGCAAACAAGTGTTGTGATACCTATTCAGCAAAAATATTTGTCATAAATACAGTTCTCGACGCATCAAGAAATTCATAAGCAAATTTTTTGACGTTGCATAATAGCGGGAGGATTTTGATTTTTTTTTTTGATGGGCCCATGAGTCCGAAGGCGTGTATTTTCACAGGAGGGGGGACACCCTACAATAATCATCTTCAAATTGTGCAAATTGTGCAAGGTCAATTTTTTACCTAATCTGCGGGCTACCACAAAGTCTTGTCGTAAAAAAGACCGCCGGTTGAGCGAAGTCGAGACCGGATTTCTGACCACGAGTGCGTCAGCCCTAAAATAGTTACGCTTTTGATCATCAAATAAGAATTACTTGCATTAATATAGTAAAGCACTGACTATAGATGGCTGTAGATACACCATCGTGTCAATTACCAGATGAAAAAATCTATCATTATAGAACAATGAGCATTTCTCGGCGTATTTTTCTTGCCAGCGGTACAGCAATGGCTGTGGTGGCAGTGGGGGAACTAACCAAAAAAGCCCCTGTCGCAGCCCAAACGGGCACCCTCAACCTTTATTCAGCACGTCACTACGACACTGATAATGAGTTGTACCAAAGCTTCACCAAAAAAACTGGGATTAAGGTTAACCTTGTTGAAGCGGATGCTGACCAACTAATTGAACGGATCAGAAGTGAAGGTGCAAATAGCCCCGCTGATGTTTTCATCACGGTGGATGGTGGGCGTTTGTGGCGGGCAAAACAAGCAGGTATTCTGCAACCTGTTTCTTCAACAGTCCTGACATCGGCAATTCCAGCAAGTTTGCGAGATCCTCAAGGTTTCTGGTTTGGTCTATCGCGCCGGGCACGGGTGATTGTTTATAACAAAAGCAAGGTGAACCCTTCCCTGTTGTCAACCTATGAAGCGCTGACAGAACCTCGGTGGAAAGGCAAAGTTTTAGTGCGATCGTCCACTAATATCTATAATCAATCTCTGGTTGGGGCTATGTTAGCAGCTCATGGGGCTCAAAAAACAGAAGCTTGGGCGCGAGGATTGGTGGCTAATTTTGCGCGTCCTCCAGAGGGAAATGATACAGCCCAAATCAAGGCGGTTGCTGATGGGGTAGGCGATATTGCCATTGTTAATACCTATTATGTAGCTCGCTTAATGAAATCGAAAGATCCCGCAGAACAGGCGATCGCGGCGAAAGTAGGTGTATTTTTCCCGAACCAGCGCGATCGCGGTACCCACGTCAATATTTGTGGGGGTGGTGTAGTCAAAACCTCCCGTAACAAAGCAGGCGCGACCAAATTCTTGGAACACTTAGCCAGTCGCGAAGCGCAACAACTTTTTGCTAGGGGTAATTACGAATACCCTGTGATTTCAAATGTGGCGATCGATCCTGTGGTTGCAAGTTTTGGTACATTCAAATCTGACCCTCTCAACCCTGATGTGTTTGGGAAAAATAACCCCGAAGCTTTAAAGATTACCGATCGCGCAGGATGGAAATAGAGGCTTTTTGAACAAGAAGCTACTCTTTCTGATTCGGCGGTTTCAACCGCCGAATCCCATCAACTTTAATTTTTAATTTTACCATCCGGCATTATAGCGCCTTTGAGGTTTGCCCCTTTCAGGTTTGCCCCTGTCAAATCAGCACTATTTAAGTCAGTTTCACTTAAATTGGCATTACTAAGATTGGCATTATTCAGTTTTGCCCCTCGCAAAAAAGCCCCCTTGAGATTTGCATTACTCAAATCAGCATTTGTGAGATCGGCGGCAGATAAACCTGCTTTTTCCAGAGAAGCACCTTTTAAATTTGCACCTTTGAGATTGACGCTATCGAGTAAGGCTTCATTAAGTTTGACATTTTCTAGCATAGCACCTTCCAACTTAGCACCATTGAGATTAGCGCTTGTTAAATCAAGGTCACTTAACTTGATATCAGTCAGGTCACATCCTGGACATTGCTTAGTTTTTTGTAATGTTTCGAGGGGACCAGCCACCTGTTTTTGGCATCCAAAGGTGACAAAAATAGTAAGTAGTAACAAGGAAATTGTGCCAGTAGTGCGGGTAAACATTGCTGAATTTTTATTAATCATCTTGATTTATGAAGGAAAAAGGAAGAGGGATAAAGGGTTGATACATTCTCCTGAAACCCGCCAGGGAATAAATTCCCCCTCTTATAGCTAAAGTCGGTTTCAACCGACTGAAATCATAGCTGTCTAGTCGTCTTCAGACGACTTTCGCTATGATACAGGGGTTAAAACCCCTGTCGGACTATAGCTTTAAAAGAAGCAATCACCTCTGCAAGCAGGGAAGAGATGTGGCGGTTATAGTGTTGAAGACTTGCGCGATCGCGCAATTTTCCAACTTAATAAAATAACCGGTAACATCCCCACTAAAACAATTGCCAATGCTGGGCCAGAAGCTTCAGCCAATCGTTCATCTGAGGCAAGCTGATAAGTTCGCACAGCCAAAGTATCAAAGTTAAACGGTCTAATAATTATAGTAGCAGGTAACTCTTTCATTACATCAACGAATACTAACATCATGGCAGTTAGTAGACCTCCCGTCATCATTGGTGTATGAACTGTAACTAAAGTTTGCATCGGGCTATAACCCAAACTTCTCGCCGCATCATCTAAATTAGGCTTAATTTTGCTCAAACTTGACTCCACGGCATTTAAAGAAACAGCTAGGAAGCGAACTATATAGGCAAATACCAAAGCTGCGATCGTACCGCTTAACAGCAAGCCTGTAGAAATTCCCACGTTTTCACGCATCCAACTATCAAATAGATTGTCAAATTTTCCAATGGGAACCATAATCCCCACTGCAATCACAGAACCAGGTACAGCATAGCCCATTGCCGCAACTTTCGTTCCAAACTGCACTCCTAAATTAGGATATAACCGTAAGCCATAAGCCATAATCAAGGCGATAACTACGGCCAAAATTGCTGTCAGGGTGGCTAAAATTAAACTATGACGGGCAAAGATCCAAAAGCGTTCATCTAAGGTGAGTTGCCAGTTAGCTAAGGTCAACTTTACTAAAAGACCGGCTGGCAATAAAAAACCAAAAAATAGTGGCATCAAACAAGCAGTTACCGCTAAAATTTGCCTAATTCCTTTAAGTTGATAAGTTTGTAGTTGGCGATAGCGGCTGCTAGCTTGATAATATTTAGTCCGACTCCGAGACCAGCGTTCTAGTAAAATTAAACCCAGAACAAATAATAATAGCAGGGCAGCTAATTGATTAGCTGCAATTCGTTCTCCCATGCCAAACCAAGTCCGATAAATACCTGTGGTGAATGTATCAACTCCAAAATACTGAACAGTGCCATAATCATTGAGAGTTTCCATCAATGCCAGTGCTAAACCTGCTACAATTGCGGGTCTGGCCATTGGTAAGGCAACGGTAATAAAACTCCGCCACGGACTACAGCCAAGTATTCTACTAGCTTCTAGGGTACAAGTTGATTGCTCCAAAAATGCAACTCGTGTTAATAGGTAGACGTAGGGATATAAAACTAAGATTAGCATTAAGATTGCTCCTGGGAGCGATCGCACGTTAGGAAACCAATAGTCTCCATAACTCCAGCCAAAAATATAACGCAAAGCACTTTGAACTGGGCCGGAAAATTCTAAAAAGTCTGTATAAGTATAAGCTAGGACATAAGCTGGGGCCGCTAAGGGTAAGAGTAATGCCCATTCAAATACGCGACTCGCCCGAAAGCGACACATTGTTACTAGCCACGCACATCCTACGCCAATCACGACAACGCCCAAGCCTACACCGATCATTAACCATAAAGAGTTGACGATATAACGGGTTAAAACTGTATCGGTTAAATGTTGCCATGTATCTTTAGCTTCAAAAAAGATACTGGATAAGACACTGATCACTGGTATGGCGATCGGCAATGCTAAAGCGATAACCGCAAGTGTCCACCCACTACCCGATAAACCGCGCAAGGTCGATCGCCATTGGATTGTCCTGATTCCTGTTTGGTGTAGTGATTTTTGGGAATTTTTCATTGCTAGTAAAAAGTCTAGCTTGCTAGTTTATCAGTAGGTGTAAACATTTGTCAAGGCTTTCTGATAATTAATCTCACTAAACTGGTATATTGTAGAATAGTAAGTTGTTGATTATTTATAGCAATAATGGCTCGATCGATAATTCTGCATTTGGATGGTGTAACAAAACAGTATTCCCAAGCAGCATCACCTGCGGTGGCATCTGTCACCCTGACCTTACATCAAGGAGATATACTGGGGTTGTTGGGGCCATCGGGTTGTGGGAAAACAACGTTGCTGCGGTTAATTGCTGGTTTTGAACAGCTACAAGCAGGGACGATCGCTTTAGCAGGAAAAACTGTAGCCAGTGTTAATATGTCAGTTCCGCCGGAACAGCGAGACATTGGTATGGTGTTTCAAGACTATGCACTCTTCCCTCATTTGACAGTCGCGAAAAATGTAGCTTTTGGCTTGACGCATCAAGGAAAAGAGTCAAAGCATAATATTCACAAAGGTGTCGCCGAAGCTTTAGCGCTGGTGGGATTAGAAGGATTGGAAAATCGTTATCCCCATGAATTATCCGGGGGTCAGCAACAGCGAGTGGCGCTGGCCCGTGCTTTAGCGCCTAGACCTGCGATTATTTTACTAGATGAACCGTTGAGTAATTTAGATGTACAAGTACGGTTAAGATTGCGTCAGGAAGTCCGCGAGATTCTCAAAGCAACGGGAACCTCTGGTGTATTTGTCACCCACGATCGCGAAGAAGCACTTTCGATTTCAGATTGGGTAGCGGTGATGCGTCAAGGTCAATTAGAACAGTTTGGCACTCCAGAGGAAGTTTATCAAGAACCAGCATCTCGATTTGTGGCTGAGTTTGTGACGCAAGCTAATTTTGTGTCTGCATCGCTGAAGCAGGATTTTTGGGAAACAGAAGTAGGTTGTTTTGCTGTTAAAGGAGATTCATTGGTAAAAGTTCCTTGTGATGTTTCTACCGAAGGAGAATTGATGATCCGGCAGGAAGATTTAAGTTTATTCTTAGATGAAGATTCGGCTGTTGTGGTTTGCGATCGCCAATTTTTAGGCAGAGAAAATCGTTATTGTTTAAAGACTCCGTCTGGCGAAAAGTTATATGCACTTACAACCACAGGAAATGTTTTTCCCATTGGTTCTAAAGTTCGGTTATCTTGTGGTGATAATTCTCCCTTAGCTTTCTTTGTCGGTAAGCCTAAGCCATAGCTAATGGCTAATTGCTAATAGACCTTCCCGAAAAAGAATCTAAAACCGTTGCCCTATGTAGAAAAGGTTATTTGTAGCCACTCAACAGGAAGGTTACATTTTTTACCAACAGGTGAAATGCGATCGCCTACAACCTCTTCCCCTCGCCCGCTTTATTTCCCTAAAGCCTCAAAAAATACAGCAACCACCAACGCTAAAATCAGATTCGGATCGATCGCCTGTGAGGGCCAATATGCCACCAACCCCCTCAGCAACCAATTCCCCTCGCTATCCCACCAGCCTAACCATTGCTGAGTTTGATTTTGATAACTGCCTTCCCATAGGCTCAATTGTACTCCTCTGAGTTCGATCGGCTAGTGAAAAAAACAATATTAAAAAATAAAAGCCTTTCATGCCCGGACTAAAGTCACCGGGATGAAAGGCTTTTGCAGGTTTTAACCAGCCATTAATCTTGTTGGTTTGACAGATTTAAGCTAATTTTATTGTGATGAAAGTATGTTAAATTTCGGACTTTTGTCCTTGCGATTCTGGCACAGCAACTTCTGAATCCGGATGATTCAAAGCCATTTCTAGAGATTTTGCAATTTCGACTGGTTCGGGAGTGCGCTTAGAAAATCCCCAGACAAACATCAAGACGATACTGGAAACTAGCAGCCATTGCGGAGGAACTAAATCGGGATTAATTACTTTCACCAACAACCGCATTCCCACGAACCCAACTGTGATGTAACCAGCACTTTCTAGGTGAACGAACTCATCCAGCCAGCGGATGAACAACCCGGCCATGAATCGCAGGGCAATAATTCCAATAGTAGCGCCTGTTACGACGATAAAAGTGTCGTCAGAAACGGCGATCGCAGTAGTAACGCTATCCAATGAAAACGCTAAATCCGTAAAAGCAATCATGGGAATTGCTTGCCACACAGACGCAAATCTGGGCCCGTGATGTTCTCCTTCGGAGTCTGTATCTGAAGTAAAATGTTGGAAAACAAGCCACAGCAGGTAGAGAGCACCAAGCAGCTCAAACTGCCAGTATTGGATCACCCAAGTAGCCGTTAAAATTAGGGCGATCCGCAGTACAAAAGCAATTATCAAACCCAAGTTGAGAGCATTTTGCTGTTGCTTGGCATCTTCTAAACCTTTAGAAATAGACGCCAGGGCGATCGCGTTGTCAGCCGAAAGTACAGCCTCCAAAGCCACCAAAACCAACAATAATAAAAAGCCGTCAACTCCAAAATTGGGTGAAGCGTCGAGAAATTGATCTATCATTAACTATTTTGTGCACCTAAGATTGGCAAGGGTCGAGCGCAGCGCAAATTACCCGCTCTGTCTAACATTTAGTGTCACCTTCACGTGAACTACCAGACGCTGACCACTTCATTGGTACAGCGCTGGCTTCCTGATTCAACGGGGCGGCGCGTCCAACAAAACCGAAGTTTTGCCAGCAGATCGACTTACATCCCCTCCACAGGCAGAAGCGCTAGTTCCTAACGCCAAAATCCGCAAGGCTTCATTTCTAATGTTGAGGGCTGCATTTACATCACGGTCATGATGAGTACCACAATGTTTACAAGTCCATGCCCTAACATCAAGAGTGAGATGCTCAACTTGATTTAGGCAGGCATGACAAGTTTTTGAGCTAGGAAACCATCGATCGACCTCAATGTATTGTTTACCTTCACTTTCAGCCTTGTACTTCAGCATTGTGCAAAACATACCCCAGCCAACATCACTAATGGCTTTGGCTAAATTATGATTCTTGACTATGCCTTTGATATTGAGATTTTCTACTGCAATAACTTGGTTTTCGTTAACTATCTTGCGGGATAGCTTTTGTAGAAAATCTTCCCGGCATCGGGCAATCTTGGAGTGAACTTTTGCCACTGCCCGTCTTGCCTTTTTCCTGTTTTGACTGCCTTTCTTTTTGCGAGCGAGCTTTTGTTGTTTACGTTTTAAGTTTCGTTGACGTTTGACGAAATACTTGGGATTGCCGAACTTAGAACCATCACTGGTAATCGCAAAATGAGTTAACCCTACGTCAATGCCAATAGCTTTATCTGCTGGGACTAACTCAGGCTGTTCTTTCCCATCGTCAATCAAAACAGAAACAAAATGTTTACCGTCCGGGTTGCGAGATACGGTAACGGTCTTGATATCGCCCTCAAAATCACGATGTCGCCGACAGAAAACTAAACCAATCTTAGGTAGGTTGATATAGTCACCGTCGAATTTGACATTTTGAGGGTAGCTGATCGACTGCCTGCCATGCTTGGCTTTGAACTTGGGCAGCATCGCCCTCTTGTCAAAGAAGTTTTTGTAGGCAGTAGATAAATTCAATGCAACCACCTGCAAACATTGAGAATAAGGTTCTTTTAACCATTCGTATTCTTTTTTGAGTGCAGGGAGCAAGCCTTGTATGTATGCCCTAGATAGTCCTTTGCCAGTATTCTTGTAAGTTTCTTGACATAGATTCAAAGCATAGTTCCAGAACCATCTCGCACAGCCAAAAGACTTTGCAAGCAAGACATTTTGCTCATCTGTGGGATAAATTCTGTACTTGTAAGCTTTATACATTTATCAAGGTTACAGAATACCGATAAAATTATCATAGCGCACAAAAAGGATATTGATTCGCTGTCGCTCAATTTGTTTTCGGGCTGCGTTTTCATCCCGACGCTCACCTTCGGTAGAGCGCGAGACTTCCCATTCGCATTAGTTAAATCTTAACCTAACGCGGTAATTCTGTGGGAGGCGATCGTCCGAACAACCTCCGAAGCAAGCAGTCCCAGGAAACAAGGAAAAAATTTCCCCTCCGACACTCACAAACTGCGCCACTCGGCCACTCGGCCACTAGGCCACTCCCCCCCGGAGGCAGCATTTTTGTTGCAAGTTGTAACAAATGATTCCCAAAAGTGCCAATTTATCTCAAATTGGTGAAAGCTCGTCCCCGCGAAAAGGAGTTTTGCGAATATGTCTTTAACAGATACCCAAGTCTACGTAGCGCTCGTAATTGCTTTGATTCCCGGAATCTTGGCTTTCCGGCTGTCAACTGAACTGTACAAATAGTTTCCAGACACCAGTTGCGAACCGCAAAACGCCTGCCTGACCAGTTAAATCTCTCGCATTACAGATACAGACAATTGCTGCCCCAGTGCAGTAGATTGTTTGTGTTCAGCAAGACGAGACTGCAAGGGCAGGCATTTTTATGGGGAAATTCCGTCTTCACGTGTCACCTTTGTCTCAACAATTTTGGCTGTCAGCACGCTGACAAACAGTGGCGAGTGTGCGTTAAGCTCAGAATTTGCTCTTTTGAACTCCAAAACGTCAGTCTCAGGTATTTGAAAAAAAATTATGCAAGCGATTCAACCCCCCGTTACCCCACTGCGTCCTGTAAAAAACTCCCCTCGGGTGACTCCTCGTCGCAGCAGCAGCCGCCAGCGTTCCTACCCTCACCAAACCCTCGCGGCCGAAACAGGCGTCAAGTTGGCAGTCAACATGGTACTTTCAGTCTGTGCCACTTCTGCTTTGCTTCAGCTTTGGCCTCACTACCGGGCGGTGCAAGAAAAATTGCACGAAATCCAAGCTGAAGTCAATCTTACCCAAGGGCGAGTAAATCAGTCGCGATCGGACTTTAACCGCTACTTTGATCCTAGTCTTGCTAAAACTGTGATGCAAGAGCAAAGCAACCAAGCTGACCCGCAGCAGCGTCAGGTCATTTTGCAAGAAGCCGATGTACCCGAAGCCGAGGAATCAACCCCGCAACCTTAAGAGAACGGCTGTTTTGGGTTTTGATATCACGTCCGGTTGGCATCATTCTTGTATGTCATTGCTTCGCACAGCGAACAATGACAGATGGATCTGTCGGACGTGATATCACTTTTGACTTAAAGAGTTTTTAGGATGATTCTTGTCTGTCTTGGGGAACGAAACGCAGAGACAGACAGACCTGCGTATTGTTACCTGTTGCAATCTCAAAACTTCAAACTCCGGCTTATACTGACTTTGCCAGCACGGTTTTTTCTTTCAGTAGTTGCAGTGCAGCTTGATATTGCAAGTCTGCTGCGGTGCCGATTTCATCGCGCGCGATGGGTTCCAAAGGCACGACGCGATCGGGCGAAATCCCCAGCTTGTTAATATCTTTATGGTTCGGTGTCTCGTACTTAGCAACAGTCACGGCCAACCCGGAACCGTCAGACAAATCAAACAGCGACTGAATCAGTCCTTTGCCAAAAGTCTTTTCTCCTACCAGTTGAGCTCTGCCGTTATCTTGCAGCGCACCCGCCAAAATTTCGCTAGCACTGGCCGTTCCCTTGTTGACCAAAACAATCAGCGGATCGTTAGTTAGGGCTTGTCCAGAGGCTTCAAAACTGCCGAGAATGCCTTGTCTGTTCACCGTGTAGACGATCGTCCCGGAATCGAGCCACAAGCGGGCAATTTCAATTCCAGCTTGCAACAGTCCGCCTGGGTTGTTCCGCAAATCGAGAATGTAGGCGGCGGCTCCTTGTTTTTCCAAGCGGTCGATCGCGTGAGCGACTTCCTCAGTGGCGTTAGCGCTGAATTGACTCAAGCGAATGTAGCCCACCGGCAAATTTTCCGACCCCGACTGCAATTCGGCGTAAACCGGATTCAGAGCAATACGATCGCGCACTAGCTGAATGTCCTCAGCAACGTCCCTTCCCTCGCGCCCCAAGGTCAAGGTAACGGCAGTGCCGATGCGGCCGCGCATTCGAGTTGCTGCTTCGTCTAGGGTCAATTCTGAGGTAGGAGTGCCATCAATTTTCAGAATGCGATCGAGGGGTTGGATGCCAGCTTTATCTGCCGGTGAGCCAGCCAAAGGAGCCACCACAGTCAGGGTATTTGTCTGGGGGTCGATCGCAATTTGCAGCCCCACGCCCGTCAATTCTCCCGAAGTGTTGACCTGCAAACTGCGGTACTGTTCGGGTTTCAGTAGTCGAGTAAAGGGGTCGTCGAGTTTCGCCAGCATCCCCTGAATCGCCGTGTAAGTCTGCTGTCTGTCATTAAGCGGTTGCTTTACAGCTTTTTGGCGAATCGACCACCAGTTTTGAGAGTTGAAGCTGTCATCCACATAAGAGCGATTGACAATTCGCCAAGCTTCGCTCAATAGCTGCTGTTCAGGAGTTAGGGCCGCCGCAGGCCCGGCCCACGGGCCTAAAACCAGGACGACTTGGAGGAAAAGTAAAATCGCAATCTGGAAAACTCGTCTGTGCATGATTGTTCCGTAAAATACCAGTAAGTATTACATTTTATGTATTTTACGTTTGTACGCTGGGAAAGCTGTTGCAGATTTAACTCTGATTTGTGTCCCGACGGTCAGTCCCGAAGGCACTCGGATGCTTAGAAGAATCCTCGCTGTAGAAAAGCGAGGAGGTGTCAACTACAAAATAGCAACTCGTCCAGCAGGTGCCCGCTATGTCCCCACAGGAACCATTAATTCTTGATTTTGCCCAGACAGACGCGATGAAAGTGATTCTCCCGCGTCCCGCAATCCTGTCGAGTCACGGCGCAAAGTGGCAAGGAATTCATGTCGAATATCACTGTCAGCCGCCAAACGAATGTGCCGAACACTGTCTCGAACAGCACACGGTTGCCTTGATGCTCAATTCAGCAACACTAAAAGGAACAGTGAACGGGAAACACTGCGGTAGCGAATCGTGGCAAAGTGGGCAGATTTTCATCGCTGCTGCTGGTACTTATTTCCAAACAGTTGCAGCCGGAAACTATGAATTTATGGCGATCGCTCTTGAACCTACTGACTTCGACAATACAGTTTGCGAATCGCTCAATTCAAATCCCATTGAAATTATACCGCAATGGCAAACCCGCGATCCGTTGATTAGCGGAATTGCCTGGGCTCTCAAAACCGAACTGGAATCAGGCGGATTAAACGGTACTCTTTATGTCGATGCACTGAAAAACGCGCTTTCACTGCAAATACTGCACCGCTATGGCGCGCAAAAACCGAATCGGCGAGATGTTCGAGGCGGTCTTGACCCGCGCCAATTGCAGGTAGTTATTCACTACATTAATGAATACCTAAACCGAGATTTGCACTTAAGTGAACTTGCTAATTTAGTAAAAATTAGTTCTTATCATTTCAGCCGTATGTTTAAACAATCGACTGGAGTCACGCCCCATCACTACGTGACCCAGTGCCGAATTGAAAAAGCAAAACAGTTGTTAAAAGAACCGGAGTTATCAATAAAATATATCTCCCAGCAAGTCGGATTTCACGACCAAAGTCACTTTAGTAAGACATTCTGCAAAATTGTCGGTGTGACTCCTAAGAAATATCGCGATCTGCTTTAACAAAACTCCAGCCCCTGTCACATTAAAAGCAGTTTGTAGTTGCAAAGTATTTTCGCATAAAGCTTGCGGCGGTTCAGAAACGGGGTTTTTTACCCGATCGGGAAACCTGTGTATTTTGGTAAAAAACCTGGTTTCTTTGGTATTGAGGCGTAAGTCCTGTCGTAAGAAACCCCTGCCCGCCGACTCTGTTACAATTCTTCATCAAATAGGGATAAATTCCGCAAGAAAATTATATTTTTCGCAAGTTTTCCGCAAGAATTTACAATACAGCAGAGCTCGTGCTTTTGTAGACTGGCTGGCATCACATAAACCAGAATTATCAGCTAGGTAAATTAATCATGTCTACTTTCAGTACCGGTACCAACTTTCCTGCCGGCACAAGTCCCCAATCCTTCACTGCCGAAAACTGTAATAATGATAACATTCCCGACTTAGCGATCGCCCCAACGGCTGTTTCCCTAAAGTCAATGACTCAACTTTCCTCAAAAGCGATCGCATTTATCGATGCTGCCGTCCCCGACTGTCAAACCTTAATCGACGGCGTTATCCCTGAAACCGAAGTAATTAAATTAGAAACTAACCGCAACGGCCTCGAACAAATTGCCGAAGCTTTGCAGGAAAATAAATTTTCAGTAATTCACATTATTGCCCACGGAAAGCCCGGTTGTTTGCAACTGGGGAACGTTGAATTGAGTTGGCAAAATTTGATAAATCGCGCCGACAATTTTGTCAAAATAGTTAAGAAATGGGCGGGCGGGCTGACACCAAATGCCGAAATTCTCCTCTACGGCTGTAATGTTGCCAAAGGAAATATAGGTAAAGAATTTGTAAAAAACCTGAGTCAACTAACAGGAGCAAATGTTGCCGCTTCTAATAATTTAACAGGTTGTGCGGCCAAAGGCGGCGATTGGGAATTAACAGTGACAGCGGGGACAATTAAAGCTGGCATTGTATTTCTGCCAGAAGCGATCGCAGCTTACTACCACGTCCTCAATACGTTTAGTTCTCCTAATAATTTTAATGCGGGAACCAGTCCATCATTTGTTGCGGCTGGCGATTTCAATACCGATGGCATCTTAGATTTAGCTGTTGCTAACCCCACATCGAATAGGGTTTCTATTTTACTGGGAAACGGTCAAGGAGGATTTAACTCTGGAACTGATTTGACTCCGGTATTGGGTCCTACCGCGATCGCAGTTGGCAATTTTAACGGCGATAACTTTTCCGACTTAGCGATAACTTCCGCGCAAGGTGCCGAATTTAGCAGTATTTATATCTTTTTAGGATCGGGTAATGGCAACTTGAACAGTGCGGGATTGTTGACTGCCGTCGAAAATCCTAGCGCGATCGCTGTCGGCAATTTTAATGGTGATGATTTACCAGACATTGCTGTTACTCAATCCAGCGGCAATGGTTTTGTACCTGAAGGCAATGTTGGCATTTATTTGGGAACGGGACAAGGCAGTTTTTCCACTCCTGTTACTGTGAATGTTGGGCAAAGTCCCAGCGCGATCGCTGCCGGAGATTTTAACGGCGACAATTTCCTCGATCTCGCCGTCGCCAACCGAAATTCTAATAGTATTACCATATTATCGGGAATTGGTCAAGGCAGTTTTGGCAATCCTACTAATATTAATGTCGGTCAAAGTCCGAGTGCGATCGCACTCGGAGATTGGAACAGCGACAGCCTCACCGATATCGCAGTCGCCAACAGCGGTTCTAACAGCATCTCAATTTTATTTGGAACAGGAAATGGCAGCTTTGGCAATCCGACCAACATTAATGTTGGCTTAAACCCAAGTGCGATTAAAATTGGCGATTTTAATGGCGACAGCAGACAAGATTTAGCTGTTAGCAACAGCGGTTCTAATAACGTTTCAATTTTGGCGGGAAATGGAACTGGCGGTTTTAGCAGTGCGACCAACTTTAGCGTCGGCACAAATCCGAGTTCTCTGGCGATCGCAAATTTCAATGCCGACGACAGACTCGACATCGCAGTTGCTAACAGAGGTTCTAATAATGTTTCAATTCTCTTGAATTCACCGAACATAATTAATTTTGGTGAGGCTACTTTCAGTGGGAATGAAGGGGATGCAGATACAGTCGTTAATATCCCCGTTACTATCAGCGGCGGCACTCCTTTTGCTGATGTCATTGTACCCATTGTCATCGACCCCAGCAGCAGCGCTACCCAAAATTCTGACTACACCCTATCGCCGACTTCCGTAACTTTTCCTGCAGGTGGAACAAGTACAGAACAAAATATTGCAGTCACTATTAAACCGGACAATATCGCTGAGAATGCAGAAACAGTCATTCTCAACTTTGGTACGATCGCAGGTGACATTGCAGGGACGACAAATCAAGCGACCCTAACTATTCCCAGTAACGACACTGTTTCTTATGCCGTTTCCGCCGCTGTGGCTGCGGTAGCTGAAGCCAATACGGGAACTGTATCTGTTACTTTTACCGTTACTCGCAGCGGCGGTATAGGTGCAGCCAGCAGCGTCAATTATGCGATCGCGGGAACTGCTACAAACAGCAGCGATTACAACAATATCGGCGGCACTGCCGGGGCAACTGACGTTAATGGTACGGTTAATTTTGCGGCGGGGGAGACATCGAAAACGATTACTTTGGATGTTTTGGGCGAAAGTGCGATCGAACCGGATGAAACTATTACTGTCACCTTATCAAATCCGATCGCACCAGGCCCGACTCCAACAATTACAACTGCTAGTGCGACAACTACTATTACTAATGACGACACTGCTGGAATTGCCGTCAATCCCGATAGCGGATTAACGACAACAGAAGCAGGAGGAACAGCGACATTTACTGTCCAACTCAACTCTGAACCAACTGCTAACGTGACTGTTGGCTTAAGCAGTTCCAATGTTGCGGAGGGAACAGTTTCTACACCCTCGCTGACATTCACTCCCGCCAATTGGAGTGCGCCGCAAACTGTAACGGTAACAGGCGGTGACGACAATATTGCCGACGGCAATCAAACTTACAATATTGTCACCGCTGCGGCTGTTAGTACAGACAGCAATTACAGCAATTTCAATCCTGCCGATGTCAGCGTTACGAATAGCGATAACGAAACTCCCGGCATTACCGTTAATCCCACAGCAGGATTAACTACAACTGAAGCGGGAGGTACGGCTAATTTCAGTGTTGTCCTCAACACTCAACCTACGGCACCTGTTACGGTAGCTTTAAGCAGTTCTAATCCTGCAGAAGGAACAGTTTCTACTAATACCTTAAGTTTCACTCCTAATAACTGGAATCAGGCGCAGACAGTAACGGTGACAGGTGTTGACGACAATATCGCTGACGGCGATATTGCTTACACTATTGTCACTGAGGCTGCTGTTAGTACAGACAGCAATTACAACAATTTCAATCCCTCCGATGTCAGCGTTACTAACAGCGACAGCGATACAGTCGGGGTTACGGTTAATCCCGCCAGTACCACAGCAGCAGAAGGCGGTGCAACGGGAAGTTATACACTTCAGCTAAATTCGCAGCCAACAGCGCCCGTAACAGTCAGCTTTGACGGGGGGAATCAAATAAGTGCGATCGCCCCTATTAGCTTCGACAACACTAATTGGAATATTGCCCAAACAGTAACTGTGACTGCGACGGATGACACAGTTGTAGAAGGTAATCACACAGGCACAATCAATCACGCCGTAACCAGTACCGACGCTAAATATAGCGGAATTGCGATCGCACCTGTCACTGTCACCATTACCGACAATGACACGCCCACACCAACACCAACACCAACGCCCACACCAACACCAACATCGCCAATTACACCAACGCCATCACCAACCCCGCCAATTACACCAACACCAACACCCACACCAACCCCGCCAATTACACCAACGCCATCACCAACCCCGCCAATTACACCGACACCAACGCCCACACCAACCCCGCCAATTACACCAACACCAACACCAACCCCGCCAATTACACCAACACCAACACCAACCCCGCCAATTACACCGACACCGACGCCAACACCAACCCCGCCAATTACACCGACACCAACACCAACCCCGCCAATTACACCGACACCAACACCAGCCCCGCCAATTACACCGACACCGACGCCAACACCAACCCCGCCAATTACACCGACACCAACACCAACCCCGCCAATTACACCGACGCCAACACCAACCCCGCCAATTACACCGACACCGACGCCAACGCCTACAGTTTTTCCGCCGACACCAACACCAGTGCAAATCATCATGCCGCCGGCGATACCTGCTGATAATTTAGTCAAAAGAATCGCTGTAGGTTCGAGTACTGGAAGCTATAAGGATGCTATCAGTAGCAGCAACATTGATGATTACTACAAATTCAGCTTGGGTGCTAGCAATGACTTCAGCTTGTCCGTGGGCGGACTCAATGCAGATGTTAAAGTTGAATTGCTCGACAGTAGCGGAAAAGCGATCGCCACTTCCAATAATTTGGGTAGCGCATCTGAGTCAATTAACCGCACTTTAGAACACGGTACTTATTACGTCCGAGTCTCCTTAGCCAACGGTGGAGAAACTCCTTACAATCTCAACTTGTCTGTCGTACCCCGGCTGAACGGTATTACAACCACAGGTTCAGATGCCCGAGTCTACAAAGCTGGAGAGTTGATCTCAGTTATAGATGGAACATTCGCTCCCGCCACTGACATATCTGCCCCGCTGATTAACATCGATGATTTCCGCGCCGCACCGCGTTTTGCCGGAATAGACGGCAATGGTTTTGCAACAGTAATTTTGGATACTGGCATCGATCTAGACGACCCATTTTTTGGTTCTGATAGTGATTCAGACGGCATTGCCGATCGCATTGTCTACAATTACGATTACGCCTATGGCGATGACGAAGCTGACGACGTTGACGGACACGGTTCAAACGTCTCTAGTATTGCTACTTCCCAAAATGGAGTCCAGACAGGGATGGCGCCCCGTGCTAACATCATTCATCTCAAAGTTTTGGATGATACGGGCAGCGGCAGTTTCGCAGATATAGAACAAGCTTTGCAGTGGGTGGTAGAAAACGCAGCAGCGTACAATATCGCCAGTGTGAATATGTCACTCGGTGATAACGGCAATTACAACACCCCCCAAACGAGGGGCATTAGCGACGACGATGACAACAGCCCTGACACGAGCGGCATTAGTGATGAACTAGCAGCGCTAGCAGCACAGAATGTAATTGTTGTTTCCGCATCAGGTAATGCTTTCGGGCCATTGGGCTATAACAGCGTTCAGGGCGTTGCCTACCCCGCAGCCGATCCTAACTCACTCTCAATTGGTGCGGTGTACGATGCGAACCGGGGTTATCGGACACACGGCTTTGGCGCTATTGGTTATACCACCGATGCCGATCGCATTACACCCTATTCTCAGCGCCACTCCACTTTAACAACCGTTTTTGCTCCCGGCACTTTGATTACGGGTGCTGGCCCTAACACCCCTTTGACTAGGTATTCCGGTACCAGTCAAGCTGCACCTCATGTTGCTGGAATAGCAGTGCTAGCGCAACAGTTAGCGCAGCGAGATTTGGGCCGCCGACTAACCCCAACTGAGTTTGCGAATTTCTTGCAATCAACGGGCGTCACGATTAATGACGGCGACGACGAAGACGATAACGTGATCGATACTGGCTTAAATTTCAAGCGCGTTGATATGCTGGCTTTGGCTCAAGGTATTGTCGGCAACAACCCGCCGGTTGTAAATCGTTCTGTGTTTTCGCAAAGTGCAGCGCTAGGTTTTTCTCAGAGTGGTAATGCTTTTAATTTAGCAGCAAATACCTATACTGACCCCGATCCGGGCGACAGCATTAATTATTCGATCGCCCTGGCAAATTCTAGCGATTTAAGTTCATCTGCATTTACCTGGAGAACCGATCTCAATGGCGGTTCCTATCGCCAACCAATTGCCGGTTCAAGTTTCCCGGAAATTCCTTTGCCTTCCTGGCTAACTTTTAATTCGGCAACTCGCACGATTAATTTAGGCCCGACTCGTCCAAGATCGTTCAATTATTGGCTGAAAGTAACGGGGACTGATGAATCTGGGGCGAGTGTTAGCGAGGTAATTCGGTTCAAGAGCGATCGCGTCGGCGGTTTTGTGATTGACGGTTATATCGCTGGTGCTACTGTCTTTTTCGATGCCAACAAAAACGGTGTACTCGATGCTAGCGAACCTTCTGCTACTACTGCGGATAACGGCGAATTCGATCTGGATCTCGATTCCAACATTTTCGACAAAAATCAAAATGGTGAACTCGATCCAGAGGAAGGCAATATTGTTGCTTTCGGCGGCATTGATACGGCAACTGGTTTGCCTTTGGAAACGCCTGTAACTGCCCCGCCTTACGCTACTGTTGTCACTTTGTTAACCAGTTTAGTAGCGGATTTAATTGACAAAGGAATTGACAGCGATCGCGCCGAATCTCTAGTCAAATCTTCACTTTCCATTCCCGCTAATGTTGATATAACGAGTTTAGATCCGATCGCAGCTACGGAAAACGCGATCGCGGGTGGAGTAGAAACTTTGACTGCAATGGTCAAGGTACAAAACGTCATTACCCAAACTGCTGCTTTAATAGACGGTGCGTCGATTCTGGACAATACCGACAGCGTAAAAGCAGTTGTAAGTGCGATCGTTCAACAAATTCAATCGGGGACTACTCTCAATCTGGCCGATGCCAACCAGTTAGCAACAATTGTCGATCGCGCCGCCACAACAGCGCAACAATTTGACTCGGATTTAAACACTCAGCAATTGTTGCAAATTGCCCCGGATGCAGCTAAGGTAATGGCCGAAGCAAATCAGCGCATTGACCAAGTTGTATCCAACACAGCAACGGCTTCAATTAACCGAGAAGTTGCCCGCATCCAAAAAGTAGCCCTAGGCGAAACCTCTGAAGACTTAAAAGCAGTCGGTACAGGTACGAAATCGATCGCCCAAGTTCTTGCCGAAAATACGGGTACTGCCTTAGATACCAAAATTCAACAAACGACATTGCCCGATACACCTGCTGTTGCGGTGATTGAAGGAGAAATAGATGCGATCGCAGCTAACTCCAATCTAATCGGAACTGACGGCGACGACAGCCTCTTCGGCGACAGCGGCAGCGATACAATGGCCGGCAAACGCGGCAATGATACTCTCAGCGGTTTGGGTGGCAACGACTGGATACACGGCAATCAAGGCAATGATTTCCTCGACGGTAGCGACGGCGATGACACTGCTTACGGTGGCAAAGAAAGCGATAATTTGTTTGGCAATAATGGGGAAGATATCCTATTGGGAAATCGCGGTCAAGATAGCTTGAGTGGAGGTGAAGGCAATGACAGTCTTTACGGCGGTCAAGCTAGCGATATTCTGCTGGGCGGTAACGGATCTGATTTTCTCAGCGGTGAAAACGGCGATGACAGTTTGATAGGAGGAAATGGGAGCGATCGCTTCTTAATTTCAGCCAATTCTGGCAGCGATATAATTTTCGATTTTGAACCTGGCATCGACTTCCTCGCACTTGCCGACAATTTAACCTTTTCGCAACTTTCTATTATCCCCAGCACCAGTGCAACTTTAATCAGCTTGACAGAAACTGGTGAAATTTTAGCGGCTCTCAATGGCGTGATAGCTAACCAAATTACCCTTGCAGATTTCAGTTAAAACATTAGGGACACAGGCAAATCTTGTGTCCCTAAATGAAATTATTTTTCTAGTAAGAACTGCTGTTTTTTGTTACATATTTAGGTGAATAAAGACTAAGGTTTCTTACTAGCAAATGTTAATCAGGACTAATTTAATGGCAAAATCCAAATCCAAAATCCAAAAATAAAAATTGAGTGGACGGGAACCATCCAAAATCTAAAATCCTCAATCTAAAATTGAGTGACTGTAATTGTGAAATAGTTTTCAGGAGGACAAGTTTATGGTAGTTATATGCGGTGACAATCTCGATAATTTGCTAGCCGGTGAAATTGGCGATGATTCCCTGTGCGGACTGGGAGGAAATGATACTCTATTTGGTTTGGATGGTAATGACACTTTAGATGGCGGAGAAGGCAATGATAGTCTCGCAGGTGGAGTCGGTAGCGATCGCCTTTTGGGCTACTCTGGTAACGACAGTCTCAGCGGTGGTGAAGGCGATGACAAAGTTGAAGGAGGTGCCGGGAATGATCTTCTTGAGGGTGGCGAAGGCACTGATTTAATCAGAGGAGAAGACAATAACGATAGTATCTTGGGAGGGTCTGGCAATGACTGTCTTATCGGCGGTCAAGGCAATGATACGGCGATCGGAGGAGATGGAGACAATCTCTTGTTTGGTAGCTTCCAGAACGACTTGCTAATGGGCAGCAAAGGTAACGATCGCCTGTTGGGAGAAAGTGGGAACGACACTTTAAGAGGTGACTTAGATAATGACTACATTAATGGCAATGGTGGAGACGATTTGCTAGAGGGTAATGAAGGCAGCGACATCCTGATTGGCGGGCCGGGTAATGACATCATATCGGGTTACGGCTTTTCCTTAACAGGAGAACAAATCGATTATTTAATCGGGCAAAGTGGAGCAGACATATTTGTTCTCGGTTCGTCAAATGCCAGCCCTTACCTCTTCTATGGCGGTGAAGGTCGCCATGCCGTTATTGAGGATTTTAACCGGGTCGAAGGCGACAAAATCCAAGTCGTTGGTTTCGTACAAGATCGTAACATTCCTCTCTTCTTCTTTTATCGATTTGAATCTTATGATGACGGTACGACACAGGGAACTCGGATATTTGTCGGATCGGATTTAATCGCCGACGTTAAAAATGTTACTGATGTGAATCTCTCAGATTGCGTGAGCGTTTCGACTGGGTTTACACCGCCATCGCGAGACTTTCCATCCTTGCCATCTCTGCCGGGAATTCGCTTTCCGATACCGCCGCGTCCCACTCCTTTCTCGCCAATACTGCCAGTTTTTGTGGAAAGTTTGCTTTCTTTTCAATTGTGAGCTGACTTTACGGATGGGGGCAATCACCGGCTTTTTTACGGCAATACGCAGGTTGCAGCCAGCAGATGCTTTTAGAAAGGACTTCAGTCCTTTCTACAAAACAAGATTCGGTTGTACGATCGAACCAGCTCGGGCTAATCGATCGACAATGAGGGCGTTTGGACCCTAAAGGTGAAGTTTTACGATCGAGATGAAATTTGGCCTCTCCCGGCAAACTGGTTTCCGGCTCGGACTGCTTTCTGTAGCTCAGCCCTGCCCGCATAGTAGCTTGGGCGGATGTTGAGATTCCGAAAAAAGCCTTTTAAGTGTCCAAAAAGCGATCGCCCGGGTGAAAATTGCACGGCAATTATGTTACATTTTTTATCACAGTCTGGAATTCGATCGGGCAACGCCAGCGAGTAGGGACAAGCCACCGCTTAGTTTCCCAGGGCTTGCAGGCGATCGCACAAGAGAGTTCCTTTCGTCAGCTCCAAATTTAAAAAATAGCCTCAGGCATTTGCTAGTAAAAGCAAGCTGCTCGGCGCGGGGCGACAAAAAACCTTGTGGCTGCTGCCCTGAACCTCAACCACAGCAATATTCTTTTAGGAATTCTGGCTCCATGTTTTCTAAACAAATCACCGACTCAAAAACCTACCAGTGGTTTGAGGAACGCCTGGAAATTCAGGCGCTCGCCGATGACATCACTACAAAGTATGTACCCCCGCACGTCAATATTTTCTACTGCTTGGGCGGAATTACTTTAGTTTGCTTTCTGATCCAGTTTGCCACCGGCTTCGCCATGACTTTCTATTACCGTCCCACGGTAGCAGAAGCTTTTTCTTCAGTGCAATACCTGATGACTGAAGTCAACTTCGGCTGGCTGATCCGCTCCATCCACCGCTGGTCTGCCAGCATGATGGTGCTGATGATGATTTTGCACATCTTCCGGGTTTATCTGACAGGCGGCTTCAAAAAGCCCCGCGAATTAACCTGGGTGACAGGAGTAATCTTGGCAGTCATCACTGTTTCTTTCGGCGTGACCGGCTATTCGCTGCCTTGGGATCAAATCGGTTACTGGGCGGTTAAAATCGTTTCCGGCGTCCCCGAAGCTATCCCGTTTGTCGGTTCTTTGATGGTTGAACTGCTACGCGGCGGTGTCAGCGTCGGTCAAGGCACTTTGACTCGCTACTACAGCTTGCACACTTTTGTGTTGCCTTGGCTGATTGTAGTCTTCATGCTGGCTCACTTCTTGATGATTCGCAAGCAAGGTATCTCTGGCCCGTTGTAAATTTTGAGTTGTGGGGGCGGTATTCTTTTGCCCCCCGCTGAATTTTGAGTTGAAAATTCATAATTCATCGCTCATGATATTTATTTACGGCTAATACTTCCTGCGATCGCGCCGCTGATTCAGACTAACGAATACAGCGGAATGGCAGCCCCGGGTAAAACTAAAAGGAGAACACTCTCACTATGTCTATTATCAAAAAACCAGATTTGAGCGATCCCGCGCTCCGCGCTAAGCTCGCTAAGGGCATGGGTCATAATTATTACGGCGAACCAGCTTGGCCTAATGACTTGCTCTACGTTTTCCCTATAGTCATCATGGGAACGATTTCTCTGTGCGTGGGTTTGGCCGTACTAGACCCGGCTTTGGTTGGCGAACCGGCTAATCCTTTTGCTACTCCGTTGGAAATTCTGCCGGAATGGTATTTGTGGCCTGTGTTCCAAATCCTGCGCGTTTTGCCTAACAAATTGTTGGGTATTGCTTGCATGGCCGGTGTTCCCCTTGGCTTGATTTTGGTTCCGTTCATCGAGAATGTTAACAAGTTCCAAAATCCGTTCCGCCGCCCTGTTGCTACTACTGTTTTCCTGTTGGGAACTGCGGTAACTCTGTGGTTGGGTATTGGTGCTATTTTCCCGATCGACAAATCTTTCACACTGGGTCTTTTCTAAGATTTAAGTTTGCTTGATTTTGACGCCTGCGGGTTTCCTGTAAAGTGCTTTTGTACTGGTGGGAAACTTTAGCGGGCGTCAATTTATTTTAGATTTTAGATTTTAGATTGTAGATTTGGGGTAGTCCTGCATAGCAAGGAAAATGTGTTATAATTTTATTTTTTATAACCTAACCTTGAATTTGAGCTGATCAACTGTCCCAAGTGTATAGTCATTTCAAATAAGTATGAGACACTCTTTATGCACAATAAGCACGAATAACTTCATCAAGAGATGTGCCAG
>NZ_JAUBUR010000055.1:0-33358 GCF_036705485.1 Microcoleus sp. AT9b-C3
TTCAGCTCCGAGTTAACCATTTTTCTTCATTTTACATCATCTTGCATTTGTCTCACATTTATTTGAAATGACTATATAGTCATTCATGCCAGCATCAAGACAAACCTGGCGATCGCCCTGCATGGCATTCGCCGTCATTGCAATAATTCGGGGACGAGTATGAGCCGGCCACTCCTGGCAAATACGACGGCTGGCTTCTAGTCCATCCATCTCTGGCATTTGTACATCCATCAGCACTACATCATAAGGCTGGCGGTGCAGGGCTTCCAATACTTCCAATCCATTGGCAGCAACATCGGCCCGGTATCCGATACGCTCTAACAGCAGCAGTGCCACCTTCTGATTCACCAGATGATCCTCTGCTAACAGAATTCGCAGTGGGAGTCTCTCGGCAAGTTTCATATCATCCTGAACGGATATAGGGAGCTGTTGTTGAACTTTTTTCGGTTGAGCTTGTAGCACATGGATCAGTATTTGATAGAGCTGGGATTGTTTGATGGGTTTGCTTAAAAAAGCCGCAAAGTGGGTGGAGAGGGCTGAAGAACTCGCTTCTGGGTAGCCCATTGAAGTCAGCAACACTAGGGGTAAACAGTGGCACTTAGGATGCTGGTGGATGGCTGAGGCGAGTGTGAGACCGTCCATTTGTGGCATTTGCATATCTAAAATAGCCACATCAAAGGTTTCTCCACTCTCAAGCCAGTTGAGCGCTTCCACAGCCGATTGGGCAGCCAGACTCTGCATCCCCCAACTCTCTGCTTGCAACGTCAGAATTTGTCGGTTAGTGGGCTGGTCATCCACGATTAATAAACGCTTGCCAGATAGTTCTGATACCATTTCCATCGGTTCCGCTAACTCAGTAGCAACAGCGGATGCCACAATGGTGAAGTAGAAGGTAGAACCCATTGTGACTCGATTAAGCTTAGCGGCTTGCCATTTTGGTGAAGGGGTTCCTCCGACGTGACCTCTGGTTTCAACCCACATCATGCCGTTCATCATTTCACTAAGTCGCTTACTAATTGCCAGACCTAAACCAGTCCCTCCATACTGCCGAGTCGTCGAAGCATCTACTTGACTAAAAGACTTGAACAGTCGATCGAGCCGGTTGGCTGGAATACCAATGCCTGTGTCTTGAATGGCAAACTGAATTTCATACAAGCTTTCTGACAAGTTATCTGACTCAGAAATCGTTTTGTGAGAATCAACTAAAGAGGCTTCCACGGAAATGGTAACTTCCCCAGTTTCAGTAAACTTAATCGCATTGTTGAGCAAGTTAACTAGAATCTGACGCAGACGGGTGACATCACCCAAAATCAACTTAGGAGTTTGAGGCTGGATGAGGTAGCCCAACTCAATATCCTTCTCATCTGCTTTAACTGCAAGTTGATCGATCGCACCTTCTATGCAATCTCTCAAGCTCAAGGGATGCTTTTCTAGCTCTAGCTTGCCCGACTCAATTTTGGAGAAGTCAAGGATGTCGTTGATGATGCTCAGAAGCGCATCCCCACTATTACGAATTGTCTCGATAAAGTCTCGCTGTTGAGCCTTGAGTTCTGTATCCAGCAGCAGTCCCGTCATGCCAATAACCGCATTCATGGGAGTGCGAATTTCATGGCTCATCATCGCCAGAAATTCACTTTTGGCTCGGTTCGCCGCTTCTGCTTCTCGTCTAGTTTGCTCCAGGGCAAAGTTTTTCAGAGTTAATTCTTCTCGTTGTCGAGTTTCTTGCTCTAGTAATTGGGCTTGAGCGAGAGCAATTCCTACTTGAGTCGCGACGGATTCTAGCAACTCCACTTGATCGGGAGTCCAACTACGGTAGCGATCGCACTGGTGCAAACAAATAGCACCATTCGGTTCTCCTTGGTAAGAGGTTCGCACTGCTAATATCGATCTTAATTTGAGACTGGTACAAATTGAATGATCGCAGGTGAGCAATGAATCGCAATAGACATCTCGGGAGGCGATGGCTTCATCTTGAGCCATCAACTGTTTTGTATAAGCAGGACTCGCGGCCAGAATGTCATGCTCCCCGCTGGAGGCAGAGCCGGGTGCTAGATACTCTGCAACGACAGGAAACTGAGGCTGTGGATTGTCCAGGTATGTGCGAATTAAGCAGCGACTGACCCCAAAAGTTTGTCCAATCTGAATAGCAGCCGTTTCAAATATCTGCTGAGCATTGAGGCTTTGACGAATTTCTTGGGTAATTTGCTTCAGCAGCAGGGCTTTTTCCAATTGTCGTTGTAGTGCTTCTTCTGCCTGCTTGCGATCGCTAATATCCTTCATGAAGCAGTGATACCCCACACAGACATTTTGCTCATCACAAGCAGAGACCATCACCACTTGTTTATAGAACATAGAGCCATTTTTTCGCATCCCCCTAGCTTCTAGTTCGACTCTGCCTTCTCTCAACATTTGCTGATAAGCAGCCACCATCCTTCCAACATCTTCAGGATGAACAGTTTTTTGCCATTCCATCCCTAGCATTTCCTCTGGCTGATATCCGCAGATAGTGGCATAAGTTTCGTTAATAGAGACATAGCGCCCTTGAGGGTCGAGCCGAGAAATTCCTGCCACAGCATTTTCTAGCGCTGCACTCATTTGTTGCAGTTCGGCTTCGGCGCGTTTGCGATCGCTAATTTCAATCAGAATGCAACCCACTGCTATAGGCTGCTCTGCATCCTTGAAAATGGGAAAGTGAGAAACGAGCCAGTAGCGCTTGGCATCCGTTGGACTGGATACTTCTGAGCTCATTTCCAAGCTGATGGAAGGTTGTCCAGTCGTTAAAACCTGTTGTAACAGTGCATTCACCCCAGGAGCAAATTCCCCCAAAATATCATCGGTTGTCTTAACTAAGTGATCCTCCACAGAGTGGCCATTAATTTCAGCTAGTGCCTCATTGATTTGTAAAAATCTAAACTGCCGATCGTGAATGCAAAGCCCGACTCCCGCTAGGGAAGCTCCGTTAAAAAAAGCATTCAATAATTGCTCTCTGGCTTGAATTTCCTGCTCTAACTTTTTGCGCTCGGTAGTATCGCTGTGAGAACCAGTCATACGGACAACTTTGCCCGCTTCATCCAAAAGCGCTTGCCCTCGAGCCAGAATCCACTTGTAGCTCCCATCCTTACACCGCATTTGAAATTCTGTACTATAAAAGGGAGTTTTGCCCTCAAAGTGATCTTGAATTACTTGCATCACCCAACCGAGATCGTCGGGATGCACCCGCTTGCTCCATTCATCCAGGTGATTAGGGATTTCATCGTCTTCGTAGCCCAACATTTCTTTCCAGCGAGTAGAGAAGAATACTTCATTGGTGTTGAGGTTCCAATCCCATACCCCATCATTACTACCGCGTAGGGCGAGTTCCCACCGCTCTTCACTCGCTTGCAGAGCGACTTCTGCCTCATGCCGTTCAATTTCACTACCAATCCATTGAGCCATCAGCTTCAGTAATTCCACATGGGCAGATTTAAAGCTGTCTGCACGGGGAGATTTACTAGAAAAGCTGAGGGTACTGTAGACTTTGCCTGCCACTAAGACTCGTGTTCCAATATAAGCTTCTATGCCAAGAGCAAGATAGGCGGGATGGTAACGCCATTTGGATGTGCCTATATGTTCGATGGTTAGGGGTTCATTTGTGTCTAAAGCTTCACAGCACAAAGTTTGCTTAATATCAAAGACATCACCTGGTTTCAGGACTCCATCGGGCGATCGCGCAACCATCACCTCATAAAGATGATCTTGCACGCGAGCCAAGATGCCACATTCAAGCCCAAAATTCTCACATCCCATGTCAATCAACGCTTGGATGCGCTGCTCAAAATTGAGATTTTGGGTAGAAGTAACTTCATATAAAGCTCGTATCGCTGCCTCTCTTGTTCTTAGTTCAGCTTCGGCTTGTTTACGTCTCTGAATTTCCCCTGTGAGAGATCGATTGATTCTGGATAATTTTTGCGTTCGTTCTTGAACCCGCTGTTCTAATGTGGCGTTGGCTTGTTTAATCTCCCTAAACTTTTGATTGAGTGCGATCGCCATCAATTGAAAATTGCGAGCAAGCTCATTGATTTCAGTAACAGGGCTATATTTCCAGTCAAATGTTTTTTCTGAAAGCTTGTTGGGTAAGTCAGCAGTCGCACCAGCTAAATAGGATAATGGCTTGACAAGTCCTTCGCTAACCAGCGTTGCAAACAACAATGCCAACATTGTGATGACGAGTAGAATAATCAAGTCAGCCTTGTAGCGATTTTGTAAATTTTCTACATAGGGAGAGGCTGGAATTTCTAAGCGTAATCTCCAGTCCAGATCCGAGTTAATTGTAAATTCCTGTATATACAGAGAGTTTTTCCAACGGATCATCGGATTTTTCCCATTGCTAGGAAGCCACTGCTGCAAGGTTCCCTCTAAGGTGCGAGTGCTGCCGTTCTTTGACTCCTGAACATTGGTCAAAAGCTTTTCGTCGGATTGATTACTCGCAATGACTCGGTTGTTTTCATCGAGCAATGTAATGCCTAATTGCCCATCGTTCCTCTGGAAAATGTAGAGAGATTTGAGCTTGCTCAATCCTAATGAACCGTGGATCACCCCAAGAAAACGACCTTGAACTTGCAGGGGTACATTCAATCCTACATGAGGTTCGTCCATTAATAAATCTTTGTGGATAGAAGTCATCCAAGGTTTCGATCGCTCTTGAGCCAGGGTAATGAGAGATTTATGTTCCGTGCTTTCTTCGATCGACCGCCGACTGGTTTGATTAAAAGGAGAAGAATTAGCTAAAATTTTTCCCGATGCCTCTACCACATAAATATGGTCAAAAGCTGGCAACAACTGCTTGATTAGACTAAGGTTTTGTTGTAGTTGACTTGATGATTTAATCGCTGTATTAGCAGCAGTTGATGCTCCTGGCGTGAGCGAGGTTTCAGCTAATGTATTCAAAGCTAAGAGATGTCTGTGATGCCATCTTGATATTGCGCTGGTGAGAGTTTTTGCGTTTGTTTGTAACTCCGTTTGCACCGTCGTTTGGATTTGACCAAGAAAGGATCTACCATCAATAACTAATAGGAGCAGTCCGGGAAAAAAGACAAAAGCAACCAACAGATGAAAAATAGTTTGTTGTAAAGAGAGGGAGAGATTTTTTGAATGACTAACCCACCGATAAATAGGCGCATACGAAATGATTAAGCTGGCCACTAAGGCATTAAAAATGCCGTTGGCTGCTTGTTTGCACATAACGAGGATTGCCTGATTCGCGTCCATGTGCATCATTTGACCGTAGAAAAGCCAAACGAGAGGCATTCCAATTAAGAACCAGTAAATCCCATCGAATAAAAGGAGGTTCGGATGTTTGCGCTTCTTGCAAAGAAACCCTACAAACAGAGCCTCAATTACCAAAATAATCGTGGCGTATGGATGATTCCAAAGGAAATAAGTATAGCTGCCTGCTATTAAACCAGCCAAGCCTCCCCAGCCCCAGCCGAAATAGTAAGCAATAATCAGTATTGCAATACTGCCAAAGAGGAAATCAACTCCAAATAAAAGAGACACACTGAAATAGTTGCCCAGAAAACCCGCAACAGTGAGAAGGGCGATCGCACCTAACCATCTTTTATCACGCACCGAGCTATATCCTCCCATAAACTTCTAGAATCGCTAGTTGCTGAATACGATCTGATTCCGATAAAAAAAGTGCCATAGAGCCGATCTGTTATTTACCTGACAGTTTCTATGAAGAGCGCACCACCAATTGTTTAAGCTTTCAAGCAGCAATCAAGGTTTACTCATGCAGGACTTGATATTTCGCTCAACTTTTAAGAAAAAATTATTCCAAATTACGATAGTTATAGTTTTTACTCTTATGATTTAATGAGTGAACTCATTAACTGTATGAGTTTTGGTACAAAAAGTATTACGACCTTGGTCTTTGGCTTGATAAAGTGCTGCATCGGCAGCAGTAATTAAAGTTTCTGGCAGGCTCTCTTGGGTGGGAATCACAGTGGTAATACCGAAGCTGAGGGTAATGAAATGATTTGGAGAATTCTTATGGACTATTGCTAAAGCTTGGACGCGAGCCTGAATTTTTTTAACGATTTGGACGGCTCCCTTAAGCTCTGTTTCGGGCAAAATCACTACAAATTCTTCACCTCCATAACGTGCGACTAAATCTCCAGCTCGATTAATACTGCCATTGAGAGCTGCGGCAACTTGCTGTAAACATACATCCCCTGCTTGGTGTCCATAAGTATCGTTGTAAGGCTTGAAGAAATCGATATCGCACAAAATTAGTGACAAAGGAGTTTGCTGCCTCGTCATGCGTCGCCACTCGTGCTCTAGCTGTTCGTCAAACTGACGGCGATTGGCAATCTGAGTCAAACCGTCAATTGACGCTAGGTATTTTAATTGTCGATTGGCGGCCTCTAGTTGCTTGTAAAGCAGGGTTTGTTGCTGTTGCAAGTGGAATTGCTGAATCAACCGCCGCACTCTCTGTCGCAGAACAGCCCAGTGAATTGGTTTGGTTATATAGTCAGCCGCTCCCGCTGCAAACGCTCGATCGACAGATTCTTTGTCTTCCAAGCTAGTAATCATCAAAATAGGCGGGCGATCGCTCTCAGGCACTTCCGATAATTTTTGACAACAAGCAAAACCATCCATAGTAGGCATCACTGCATCTAGGAGGATCAGGTCTGGATGTACTTCCTCATAAGCTGCTAGCCCTGTCAACCCATCACTAGCTTCGGCCACTCGGTATTTTTCCTTCTGTAAATACAGTCGAAGTTGCAAACGAATCAAGGCATCGTCATCCACAATCAGAATTAGAGAGGACGGTTCCGTAGATGGGTTAGTCGAAATGGCTGACTCTTCTAATGATTGATACATACGTCATGGTGTATCTCAAGCTTTGGAAACATTCTAGCCTAGCATATTTTGAGCTTGGGATGGAAAGTTAAAAATTGGCAAATATGTCATAAATTATACACCAGCTAAGCTGCATCAACAAAATCCTACGTAGCGTCGGGTTTGTTAAACCAACCGCCACAGTCTACTTAAAATTTATCGCTTTTTTTCGGGGATATAAAGTTTGGCGACTTGCGCTAAGTTTTGTAAATATATAATTATTTTTGGGGGAATTAAACAGTTTTTACAAGGTCAAGCGAGCTTTGACGAACGATCGCCAGATCATAGGCGATCGCCGATGGGATAATATGCTATATTTCTCAACTTAATTCCTGCTTTTTCAGGTGCATCAAATTCCTCCGTTGTCCCACGAGCGATCGTCCGCTCTATTTTTGGGGAATACATCTGATGGTGACACGATCGCGTATTGCTTCGCCCTTGGTTGAGCATTTGTCCGCACCAGGAAGCTCTGACTGCAACATGGCGTAAGCTTTGTTAAGAAACATCTACAGCGTTCTGCGCGAGCTGGGATAGGTTTTTTCTCTTTTTTATCCCAATAATCCCCCAGATAGTGTCTAAACTCATGTCTTTGTGTGTGAGTGGGGAACACATCGTCACAGCATTAGGACCATCTTTCAAAGCATGGGGCATGGCTATCGAAACTGTTTCTCTCATCACATTCCATTAGGAAAGAAACTAACCTAAAAAGTTTACTCTATATATCTTAGCTCTCTTTATCGCTCAATTTTTGACTAAATTTCCTTATTAAAAACAGGAGCTATACTATAATCTATTGGAAACAGTAAATTACGTTGAAGGAGGTCACTTACTATGGAAGTAGCACTATCTAAGGCGGGAAATATGAGCGAGGTAACTTCCAATTTCATTCAAAGAGCTATCGATGGTATTTTTATAAATTGGAGTAATTCCGACCCTCTAGTATCCTGGTTGATGAGTAACTGGTGGATATCTTTAGTAATTTTGCTGCTATTTATATTGATTATCGTGGGTTTCTTACAGGCTTTAGGTAACTTTTTTGCAAAAGGATGGTTATTTATTCTGCAAATCCCTTTAAAATTGATGCAAGGGGTTTTGAGTCTCGGCTCTAAATCTGTAAGTAATCTGGGTGGAGTCGTTGTAAAATCATTGGTTTCAAAGAATCCCCAAGACAAAAATAATTCAGCTTTACAATTGAGGGGAGTTGAATCAAACAGTTTGGAGTCTCAGGAACGACTTGCTAATATTTTGACAAGGTTGGAGGCAATTCGACAAGAGCAGAATCAGCTTTTACAAGAAGCGTCGGCTATTTTAAGCAACAAAATTAAGGCAGAGTGAGAAGGTGTGGGGCGATCGCAACTCGTGGTAAATTTAATACATCCAGGCTTTCCATCAAAGCCAGATCCATGAAGGCTTGTAGTCGATCGCTCAATACGCCATGCCCGATTCCGAATTTTCCGACGATTTAAAATGGACGCCAGAAGCCAAGGCGAAGCTGAAAAATATTCCCTATTTTGTCCGGGGACAAGCTCGCGTCCGCATCGAGCAGTTGGGCCGCGAAGCCGAAACCGAAGTCGTCACCGTTGACTTAGTTGAGCAAGCTCGCATCGAGTTTGGGCAATAAGGGCTCGAAATGTACCCTAAAGCTTTACACTATAATTTGCCTGATTTTGATGTTCACAGAGCTACTGAGTCACCCGTGCGGAAAATAGTTATTGCTGGCAACTGGAAAATGTACAAAACTAGGGCAGAATCCCTAGAGTTTCTTCAAGGATTCATGTCCTGCCTGACGGAAACCCCAGAGGAACGGGAAGTCGTGCTTTGCGTTCCCTTCACTTCCTTGGCTGTCCTGTCGAAAAATTTGCACGGCAGCCGGATCAGACTCGGTGCTCAGAACGTCCACTGGCAAGAGTCAGGAGCTTTTACTGGGGAAATTTCCGGGCCAATGCTGAGTGAACTTGGTGTCCGTTATGTCATCATCGGCCACAGCGAGCGACGCCAATATTTTGGGGAAACTGACGAAACGGTGAATTTGCGGCTGAAAGCTGCTCAGAAATACGATTTAATTCCGATTCTGTGCGTTGGGGAAACCAAGCAGCAGCGAGATGCAGGCGAAACTGAAGCTCACATTTTTTCTCAATTGGAAAAAGATTTGGTTGGTGTTGACCAAAATAAGTTGGTAATTGCTTACGAACCGATTTGGGCGATTGGCACTGGCGATACTTGCGAAAGTAAGGAAGCTAACCGAGTTATTGGTTTGATTCGCAGTAAATTGACTAATCCTGACGTGCCAATTCAGTACGGCGGCTCTGTTAAACCGGAGAATATTGATGAAGTTATGGCGATGCCAGAGATTGACGGCGTTTTGGTAGGCGGTGCGAGTTTGGAAGCTGCGAGTTTTGCTCGAATTGTCAATTATCAGTAATAGGTAATTGCTAGTTGGTAAGTGAATAAGGGCAGCGGGAATTAAACAGCTATCGCCTACAATTGTGATGTGCCGTTGAGTGTTTCTCGGATCGGGAGAATTAACCTATGACTGCGATCGTTAAACCCAAACCAGCCTTAGACGAGTTCCTCAAACTTCCTGAAACTGAACCGGCCTCAGAATTTCTTGAGGGACAAATCATTCAGAAGCCCATGCCTCAAGGTGAACACAGCGTACTTCAAGGTGAACTCTGCAAGACTATCAATCAAGTAGCGAAAACTCGGAAAATTGCCAATGCTTTTCCCGAGTTGCGCTGCACTTTTGGCGACGCATCAATCGTGCCAGATGTAGCAGTATTCCGATGGGAAAGAATTCCTTTTTTGCCGTCGGGTAGAATTGCTAACCGCTTTGACATTAATCCCGACTGGTCGATAGAAATTATCTCTCCAAACCAAAGCCAAACAAAAGTGCTGAGTAACTTACTCCACTGTTCACGAAACGGCACTGAGTTGGGGTGGTTACTAGATCCAGAAGAAGAGAGTATTTTGGCAGTATTTCCAGGACTAAAAGTAGAACTGTACAAAGGTGCAGCTCTGTTGCCAGTAATTGATAAAATTGAATTAGAATTGACAGTGGACACTGTTTTTAGCTGGTTAAGTTTTGGTTGAACAGTGCTGGACGCATTAAGACTCAAAGAAACCGGGTTTTTTACAGAATCTGTGGATTGCAACGAAATATTGTCGTGAAAAAACCCGGTTTCTGGCTACCCGTGCGTCCAGTCCGATATCAAATCCCACGATCGCCATGACAAATAACCCAGAAAAAATTATTATTAGTTGATAGTGTAGGTTGGGTTGAGGAACGAAACCCAACACTCTCAATATGAAATTCTTGTGAGACGGTTGTCCCCCTGCCCAAAAATATAATTTATGGCAACTAACCCAGAAAAAATTACCATTAGAAATAAATCTTTCGAGTGGGGAAAACGCACTTATTTAATGGGCGTTTTGAATGTTACCCCTGACAGTTTTAGCGACGGCGGAGATTTTTATACAATAGAATCTGCTTTAGTGCAAGCTGAAAATATGGTAAAATCCGGTGTAGATATTATTGATATTGGCGGTCAATCTACTCGGCCCGGTGCAGCGGAAATATCTTTAGAAGAGGAGATCGATCGCGTTATACCTCTCGTACAAATACTGCGGCAAAAAGCCGATATTTTTGGCTCAGTTCCTATTTCTGTCGATACTACCAGAGCGCAAGTTGCCAAAGCTGCGGTTGAGGCGGGAGCGGATATAATTAACGATATTTCGGGAGCTACTTTTGATGCGGAAATGCTGTCAACCGTTGCTAAGTTAAAAGTACCAATAATTTTGATGCACATTCGGGGAACTCCCCAGACGATGCAACAACTGACAGATTATCGGGATTTAATGGGGGAAATTGGGGAATTTTTCGAGAGTAGAATTGCGGCAGCAGTTGCTGCGGGGATTGACAAATCTCAAATAATTCTCGACCCTGGTATTGGCTTTGCTAAGAACTACAGTCAAAACTTAGAAATTCTGCGAGAGTTGCGAAAATTCCGTGTTTTAAACTGTCCGATTTTAGTCGGAGTATCGCGAAAAAGCTTCATCGGTCACATTTTGAATCAGCCAGAAGCGAAACAAAGAATTTGGGGGACAGCGGCGGCTTGTACAGGTGCGATCGCAAATTTGGCAGATATCTTGCGAGTACACGATGTCAGAGAAATGCACGATGTTTGTCTGGTTGCCGACGCTATCTTCAGGAATCAGTCTTGAGAAGTGTTAGTCTCGATAACTGTTATTTGGCTGCCCTCAGAAGTAGGCGTCACATCGGGCATAGAACCCATCAGCTCGCCCAGAGCTTCGCTCATGCTTCTGGGGTCCATAAACAGAATTTTGGCATTGTCGCTTTCGCCCAATTTTTGTTGAGCCTCTAAGTATTTTTCGGTTACTAAGTAATTCAAAACTTGCTTGCTATTGGGATGGGAGTCTAAAGCTTCAACTAAGAGCCTCATGTACTCCTTAGTGCCGATCGCCTTATTGACCATTGCTTGCCACTCGCTCTTGGTAGCGCGCTCCAATTCCATAGCTTCTTGCACCCTTTTAGGAGGTGTAATGCTTTGAATTTCCACCCGAATTACTTTGACACCCCAAGTTTCAGTAGCTTCGTCCAACTTTTTGAGTAACTTTTTATTCATGTCATCTCGGGAACCCAAGATGTCTTGCATGGGCAATCGACCAATTTCAGCGCGAAACGTCGTTAAAACTAAGTTGGCGATCGCATTTTCAATTTGATCGATTCCATAATAAGCTTTCTGTAAATTCACAACCCGCCAATACACAACGGCATCGACTTCGAGAGCCACATTATCTCCCGTGATTGCGGACTGAGGTTTAATGTCTAAAACTCTTTCACGGCTTGTGTCCACGCAGACGACTTTTTCGACCAGGGGACTGATAAAGTGGAATCCTGGCTTGAGGGTGCGCTTGTATTGACCCAAACGTTCCACTAAAGCTTCGTCGCCACCGCTGACTATTTTGACGCTTGAGTTAACAGCGTAGCCGAGGATGAGCGCAAAGAGCATGGTAAGAATAGACTGCCCCATTTCTATTTTCCTGCTAAGGTTGACTGAGAATCGATCGGAATTCTACTCTAATTTAACTCAAACTCGGCCCCGCAGTGCTAAAATATCTCGACTGTTAATAACTAAGTATTTCATCGGGTGGGCCCCATCGGCTCCGACTGTTACGGCGCTAGTGAAACCCAGGATATCAACAACACGTTTCCACAAAAGACATGAAAAACGATCGAGAGTTTCGCTTGTTCAAACCTTTGAGGTGGATTGCCCCAAGCATTTTGGTGGGTGCAGGAATCTGCAATGCAGCAGCGGTTCAACCGGCACAAGCTGAGCCAATCGCCCTGCAACTCTCGCAAAACTCGCAGCCCCCACGCCGAGGCCCTGCTGTTCGGGAAGTTATGTCCTACGAGATGAAGGGAGACGAACTCAGAATTTGCAAGCAGGAAGGCAACTCGGAGAAAAAGTGCCAAGTTGTAGGTAAAGGCTACACGGTTGGCTTGAGAACTGCCAACGACCTTTACGGTCAAGGAAATCTTGTCAATGCCGAAGCTTTGTACCGGCAACTAATCGCTCGCTATCCCAAACAAGCGGATGCTTATTACAAGTTGGGAACTATGCTGTCGGGGCAAGGTAAAATGAGCGATGCGATGGTTCAATTCCAAAAAGCAATTGAAGTCAACCCACAGCACGCCAAAGCTCACAACGATTTAGGCGTGGCAATGGCAAGTCAGGGGCAGTTGCCGGAGGCAATTGTTCAGTGGAGACAAGCCGTTAAAATTAACGATCGATATCCCGATGCTTTAAACAATTTAGGAGTCGGTTTGTACCAGCAAGGAGACAAGGAAAACCAAGCGGAGGCAGTAGCCAGCCTCAAAAAAGCTAAGGAGTTATTTATCAAGCAAGGTAGAACTCAAGCTGCTAACAGAGTAGATAAAATTTTGGAGGAAATTAATTCGCGATCCAGCGAATCCTAAACTCAACCGCCGATCGCACATTAAAAGAAAAAACATCTGTGGCGATCGGCGTTAATGGGCGTTCAGCGACGGTTAAACACCCCCAAAAACGGGAATCTAAAGCATTTCCTTCAAAACTTGTAAAATCAAATCTCCATCCACCCGATCGCTCACAGCAGCCTCACCCAAGCGCACCGGCAACACAAACCGCACCTTGCCATCCTGCACCTTTTTATCGAGTTGCAAAGTATGCAAAATTTCCTCAACATCCACACCCGCAGGCAATTTGGCAGGTAAACCCGCTTTTTCAATCAAAGCAGACTGACGGCGATCGCACTGGGCATCCCACATTCCCAACTCCACAGCCAATCGGCTTGATGCAGCCATGCCGATTGCCACTCCTTCCCCGTGATTGATCACCTTGTAATGGGTCAAACTTTCCACAGCATGACCGATGGTGTGCCCGTAATTCAAAATCGCCCGCAAACCCGATTCCTTCTCGTCTTTGCTGACCACCTCAGCCTTAGCTTGGCAAGACCTACTCAAAATTTCTGCCAACAAATCCGCCTTCACATAGCGCATTTGATCCAAACGCTTGCAATTCTCCAACTTCCCAAAAAGTTCAGCATCCCAAATCACCCCGTACTTGATGACTTCCGCCATCGCCGACCGAAACTCCCTCGCCGGCAGAGTTTTGAGTACATCCGGGTCAATCAATACCAAACGTGGCTGGTGAAAAGCCCCGATTAAATTCTTCCCTAAAGGATGATTTACCCCCGTTTTGCCGCCAATCGAAGCATCAACCATCGCCAGCAGCGAAGTCGGAACCTGCACAACATTAATTCCCCGCAGCCAAGTCGCGGCCGCAAAACCCGTCATATCGCCAACCACCCCGCCGCCCAAAGCCACCATTGTCGAGGAACGTTCTAAGCGGTTTTCCAAAGCCGCCCCGTAAATTTTCTGTACCGAATTTAAAGTTTTGTACTGTTCTCCCGGTGGTAAAATGCAGCTACTGACTTCCAGACCGGCCGATTCGAGGGCTGCTGTTGCTCTTTCGCCGTACTGCCGAAAAATTGACTGATTCGACACCAGCAGAACTTTTTTGCCCAAACTTAGATCGCCCATCAGACTGCCGAGTTCGTCTAAACCGCCCGATCGCACGCAAACATTGTAAGATTGTGGCCCCAAGTCAACTTTAATTATCGATTGCATATTTATCTAATTTAGATATTAGATTTTAGATTATCAGAAAATTGGGTTGAAAACCCCGTCACTTCGACGGATTAATGTCGATATAGTGTCGCTCTAGTATGGCATACTAGAGATAGCACAGGCTGAAAAACCGCTATCACAAGACAATATAAATCTGGGGTGTCCCCACTTGACAGGATAGGAAGTAGTAATGCGTAGTGGATGGCGATAACCACGATAAACAGAGCTAGGGTAGCCAATGAGCACCCGTTAAAGGACAAAATCAAATACTTGATATTCAAGTTGTACCGTAGGGCATACGGAAACAAGGGGAGTAATCCTCTAAAGCTTGCGGAGATAAACCCGCTGGGACTCATCTAAATTAGACTCGAAACTTAGTTCTATTGAACGGGTTTGTGGTTTAAGTAGTGCCGAAAGGATAGAGAGTTTTAAGGTGTATCAGTGAACCAAGAATCCCTACCTATTAAGGCTGGGGAGTGTCAAAGGTCTTTTTATTGATTGTTTGGGAGAAATTGCAATGACTCTTAGCGGAGTAATAACTTATTTCGGGCTTTTCGGCGGAATGGTCGGCTTGGCGACAGTGCTGATGTTTGGTCTGCGGGCTGTCAAACTCATCTAATTTACTGATTGATATGTCTGAACCAGAGTATTTAATCTCTGGCAAAAGTATCAGTTCGACAAAGTATTTGCGCCAAAAATCTCTAGGTTTATCTGTAGATTGACGGCGCAAATGCTTCATTTCATAAAACTTTTGGCTGGAACGATCGTGCTTATTCTAATTGACGAGCATCTTCAGCAGGTGGATGCCAACCACCTTCTACCCAAAACCTGCGCGATCGCCGAATCGAATCCTCTTCATCATAACGTTCATCATTAAGGTCAAGCCGATTGCAAGTTGCTCGACCTATGGGAGTTTTAGGGACAATATTTAGACCATCTGCTGTCCAGATAAAATGTTCTGACCACGGCTGCAGACGAGGATTAAATAATAAACATTCTTGCTGAGTTTCCTTGTCAATTCCGTTGGTAAAATTGTAGTGGCGTTCGTTGCAGCGACGGCAAGCTAATGCTAAATTTTCACTGTCATCAGCTCCGCCGAGAGATTTGGGCATGAGATGATCTATGGTAAAGCGATCTGGGCTTAGATATTCTGGAGAGTGGCAGTATTCGCAGAGATATTTAGCTCGTTGTCGTATAAATTGTCGAGTGCGATCGGACACCATTTAGCTTGGGTGGAAAGTTGGGCGTTAATCAAGGTAAAAATTCGGGATAGTTCGATGATGCCAGCTAATTCTGGAATTTCATCGACAGCTAACAAATCTAGTCTTTTTCTCTCTAGCAGTTCTTCCATGCGAGATTGGAGATCGTCGGTAAATCTGAATAAGTAAATATTCCCAAATTCTACCATTTTGATGCCTTGGGGCATCAAAGAAGAAGGTTTTACCATTAATTGAGTATTCATAGGAATAACAGCTCTCAGATACTCTTGGAATATTGTAGCTTATCCGTGGTTAAGTGAATTTAAGGAAAGAGCGATCGCACTTGCTATAAAACACGATCGCTCCTGATTAATTAAAACATTCAATCTAATTGAGTCGATCGAACTTCTGGCAATTTCTCCACCCCAGTCGTATCAAAAACAATCGCCTGTGTAGCAGTCGGCAACAACCGCCGTAAAATCTGGAGATATCCCTCTGCATCACCTCGACGGTGGAACCTAGCCACAACCAATCGCTGCATATTTGGCAATTGCCGCACGATACACCAGGGATGAGTGTTTAATTTGGGCTTGGATGTTGGTATCATAGGGTAATCCTTCCCCACGTTCGTGGGGTGTGGTAGAAAAGGCGATCGCCCTTAAGTTTTCCAGGCTCTGAGGGCGATCGTTTTGAATTATTTACAGTTTAAGGTTAAATCTAACCTGTTGTCAAGGGTAAAATGGGGCGAGTTAGACTAAAAATTCGAGAGTTGGCAGAAGAAAAGGGGTGGACGCTGCAAGACGTGGCCGAGCGCTCTGGGGTTAATTACAACACGGTTAAAGGGTACGCTAGACGCGATGATGGGATGAGTATGGTCGATCTGAGCGCCGTTCAGAAAATCGCTGTTGCTTTTGATGTCATGATTGAAGATTTGGTCGAGTTTTTGGAATAGTAAGGGCGATCGCGCTAATGGGATATGTTAGATTGCGGATTCGAGAACTAGCTGAGCAAAAGGGTTGGACACTAAAGCAAGTTGCCGATGGGGAGTCAACTACAACACAGTAAAAAGCTACGGGAGGCGCGATGCTTTAAACACAGTCGATCTTTCTGCTGTCTACAAAATTGCCCGTGCTTTCGACGTAAGGATGGAAGATTTGGTTGAGATTTTGGAAGATTGAGGGCGCACCAATGGGGCGAGTTAGACTAAAAATTCGAGAGTTGGCAGAAGAAAAGGCATTGATTTTGCAGTATAATGCACTAGAGTTTTGCGGACAACCACAGTGAAGTCCGGTTAAAAAACATGGTTCATTCCATTGCAACACATTCACTAGAAGAGTTTCTCGCTCAACCAAATATTGAGTCTTCGCCCGCATGGGAATTGATTGCTGGGCGGGCAGTTCAAAAAACTATGCCAACTCTGTTTAACTCGCGATTGCAAAACAAGTTGGTTAACTATATCAACGATCGTACCGATAGATTTGAAGCAGTCCCTCAATTGCGCTGCTTGATACCTCCCCATTCACCTGTGCCAGATATCGCGATCGTAGCGTGCGATAGGCTTCCTGATGAAGACGGGCCGTTTGATGGAGCGCCAGATTGGTTGATTGAAATTAGATCGCCAAATCAAAGCACTTTAGACTTGCAGAATAAGATTCTCCTTTGCCTTAGCAATGGAACGCAATTAGCATGGTTAATAGATTTATCTCGCCAACAAGTTTGGGTATGGCAGGGCGATAACCTACCCCTAGTTTGTTCGGGAGCAGACATTTTGCCAACTTTAAGTATTGTAGCAGAACTTACTGTGGATGCTGTGATGGCAATGACGCGGCGACAATAGGGGGTTTTTAACACTCAAACTCTGAATAATTGTCGCAGAATTTCGTCTGACGCGCCCTTTCCCCTAAAATAATTTTTACTAGATCCCCAATCCAAAATCTAAAATCTAAAATCTAAAATCGAAATGACTCATTCCACCGATATCGTCACCCTCGCCCGCTGGATGGCCGCCGACTTCAGCAACCAAGCCCAAGCCTTTGAAAACCCGCCATTCTTCGCCCACATCCGCGTCTGCATGAGGCCTTTGCCCGTCGAAGTTCTGGATGGGCTCAGCTTGTACCTAGAGCAAGCCTATGATATCGAACTGAATGTACCGTACCGAGTCCGAGTTTTGAAATTAGTCCCGGTGGGCGATCGAATCGACATCGAAAATTATGCCATAGAAAACGAAGAACAATTCTACGGCGCTTCCCGCGACCCACAACGCCTGCAAGAAATCAAAAAAGCACAACTGACACTGCTTCCCGGCTGCACCTTTATTACGCAGTGGACGGGACACAGCTTCAAAGGGTCTGTCGAACCCGGAAAAGGCTGCACGGTGGTCAGAAAGGGCAAAAAAACCTATCTAGACAGCGAATTCGAGATTGACCAAGACAAATTTATTAGCCACGATCGCGGACGCGACCCAGAAACCGACGCCCACGTCTGGGGAGCCCAGGCCGGCCCTTTTGAATTCACCCGCCGCGCCAGTTTCGCCGACGAAATTCCGGTTTAATCCAAAAAAACAGAGTCCCTCCTGGGCGAACACGCTTGATTAAAGGTTCAGAATGCACCAATACCTGGTACATTAACCCAGTATTGGCAAGCAAGATTCACCGTTGATTTATGAAAGTCCTGGTTATTGGTGGCGATGGCTATTGCGGTTGGGCAACCGCACTCTACCTTTCTAACAAGGGTTACGAAGTTGGCATCCTCGACAGCTTCGTGCGACGGCACTGGGATCTGGAACTGTGCAGCGACACCCTCACTCCCATCGCACCGATTCAGCAAAGACTCCAGCGATGGCAAGATTTAACGGGCAAGTCGATCGACTTGTTCGTCGGTGACATCACCAACTACGATTTTCTCAGCAAAAGCATGAGAAAATTTGCACCAGAGGCGATCGTCCATTTCGGCGAACAGCGTTCGGCACCTTTCTCAATGATCGATCGCGAACACGCAGTCCTCACTCAAGTCAATAACGTCGTCGGGACACTCAACCTGCTGTACGCCATCCGCGAAGACTTCCCCGATTGTCACCTAGTTAAATTGGGGACAATGGGCGAATACGGCACCCCGAATATTGACATTGAAGAAGGCTACATTACGATCGAACACAACGGCCGCAAGGATACACTACCCTATCCCAAACAACCAGGCAGTTTCTACCACCTGTCAAAAGTCCACGACTCCCACAACATCCATTTTGCTTGCAAAATCTGGGGTTTAAGAGCCACCGACTTAAATCAGGGCGTAGTCTACGGCGTGCTCACAGATGAAACCGGCATGGACGAACTGTTGATCAACCGTTTGGACTACGACGGAGTATTCGGTACAGCATTGAACAGATTTTGCATCCAAGCTGCGATCGGTCATCCTTTGACAGTTTACGGAACTGGCGGACAAACCCGCAGCTTCTTAGACATTCGGGATACCGTGCGGTGCGTGGAATTGGCTCTAGCCAACCCTGCCGAAGCCGGACAATTCCGCGTCTTCAACCAATTTACCGAACAATTCAGCGTCGGCGACTTAGCCTCCTTGGTGCAAAAAGCAGGCATGGCAATGGGATTAAAGGTAGAAATAAACAACATCGAAAATCCCAGAGTCGAGAAAGAAGAACATTATTTCAATGCCAAAAACACCAATTTGCTAGACCTCGGTTTGCAACCGCACTATCTCTCAGATTCCCTGCTCGATTCTCTGCTGAATTTTGCTACCAAATATCAGCATCGTGTCGATAAAAACCAGATTTTGCCGAAGGTTTCTTGGAAGTAAGTTCTGGTATCTATTTGCGGGTAAGAGATTTTTTAATTAACCGCGAAGGCGCGAAGGGCGCGAAGTAAGAGGAAAGAAGGGAAGAGATGAGAAGGGTTCGCAAGTTCTGAATGGATTTGGCTGTATATTACGATGATCTATCTTTTGTATCTCTTGCTCTGTGTCCTCTGTGTCCTCTGCGGTTAATTAAAAAATGGCATCAGGTTTTTATGGCTGGCTTGTTTGGGAAAAAATCCCTTGAAAAGTCAAATTCTCATTCTGTTGCTTTTGGTGGTTCTGCCTGGATTTTCAGCGAGGGCAGTTTTTGCTTATTATTTAATAGGGGAATGGGCTGCTGTAACGCCGAGTGAGCTAAATTAGTGGCGAGTTAGCGAAGGCTTATTGGTCACTTAAAAAGCCAGATAAATTGCCGGAACAGCACAGGAAATTCACAGAATTAATTGCTTGACCGAAAGTGTGCGATTGCTTTTAGGTGGGATAATTGTATCGATAGGAATTTACGGAGTTTGTATGTTCCAGAAACATCACGAGAGTAATTAGTTGTGGTGAACCTGCTAACAGAACCCTACTTAAACCAGGCAAGTAAATGGTCGAAAACCGGTCGTCACATTCTGGCACAATTTGATGAACATACGGTCGTAGTGTACCAAGCGTACCGTCCGGCGATCGGTCATTTTGCAGCGGAAAATGGTTATTTCGGCGGAGAATTCAGCCTGAATCGTATGAGTTGGATTAAGCCAAATTTTCTATGGATGATGTATCGATCGGCATGGGGTACTTCATCGGGTCAAGAAGTAATTCTTGCTATTTGGCTAAAGCGCTCGGCGTGGGACGAAATTTTAGCATCTGCTGTCCATTCTAATTTCGTTCCAGCAGTGTATGGAAGCGAAAAAGAATGGCAACAAGCTGTTAAAAATTCGGCTGTACGGCTGCAATGGGACCCGGATCATCACCCAAATGGATCGAAAATGGATCGGCGGGCAATTCAACTCGGTTTGCGTGGCAGTGTTTTAGCTAGTTACGCGCGAGAATGGATTGTTAAAATCGAGGATATTTCCCAATTCGTACAGCAACAGCGTCAATATAACGGAGGCGATAGCACGCAATTACAGACTCCTAGTGAGACAGTGTATCCTGTCATCGACCCCGACATCTTCCAGAGGCTAGGATTATCGGCTCCCTAAGTAACTTATTTTTATGAAAATTGCTCTTTTCACTGAAACATTTCTGCCAAAAATAGACGGCATTGTGACGCGCCTGATTCACACTGTAGATCACTTGCAGCGCGCGGGCGAACAAGTTTTGATATTTTCTCCAGATTACGGGATTAAAGAATACAAAGGCGCCCGAGTTTACGGTGTAGAGGGTTTGCCTTTGCCGATGTACCCGGAATTGAAAATGGCACTTCCTTCTCCGGCTGTCGGTCGCCAATTAGAGCAGTTTAAGCCGGATATTATTCACGTTGTCAATCCCGCAATTTTGGGATTGGGCGGTATATATTACGGCAAAAAATTCAATATTCCGATTTTGGCTTCTTACCACACGCATTTGCCTAAATACTTGCACCACTACGGTTTCGGAGTCCTCGAACCTTTATTGTGGGAACTACTCAAAGGTGCCCACAACCAAGCAGAATTGAATCTCTGCACTTCCACAGCAATGGTGGAGGAATTGAGAACCCACGGCATTGAGCGAGTAGATTTGTGGCAGCGGGGCGTAGATACTGAAATGTTTGTCCCGGAATTGGCGAGTCGAGAAATGCGATCGCGCCTTTCTGCAAATAACCCAGACAGTCCCCTGCTGCTGTACGTCGGCCGCCTCGGTGCAGAAAAAGAAATCGAACGCATCAAACCAGTTCTCGCAGCGATTCCCGATGCCCGCCTCGCCTTAGTCGGAGACGGCCCGCACCGGCAAACCCTCGAACAATATTTTGCCGGTACCCCCACCAATTTTGTCGGCTACCTCAAGGGGCAAGAACTCGCAACAGCTTACGCATCGGCCGACGCCTTCATTTTTCCCTCCCGCACCGAAACTCTGGGCTTAGTGCTCCTAGAAGCAATGGCTGCGGGGACGCCCGTAGTCGCGGCGCGCAGTGGCGGAATTCCCGATATCGTCACCGACGGTGTTAACGGATATTTATTTGACCCCGCCGACGAAGAAGGAGCACTCGCCGCCACCAAGCGTCTGTTTGCGAATCCCGAAGAACGGGAAACCCTGCGCCATAACGCTCGCCGAGAAGCCGAACGCTGGGGTTGGGCCGCGGCGGCCGCACAACTGCAGCGCTACTATCAATCAGTGGTATTTGCCGAGTCCATGCCCAGAGCGGCCTAAATGTCAGGATCTGTAGCACCTTGAAACATAAGCTTTAGCTTAGCTTCGCTGTTCGATCGTCAGTTGGTAGTGATGAGGGATCTTTTCAAAGATCGATCGAACTTTTTTGCTGCAAATTACCGTCGCTATCCTGCTGTTGCGTTTACCATTAAACTATGAGTAAGCTCTGTAGGAATGCCTTGCGCGCTGCTTTCATAGCGCCCTTTACCTGACCGGATACGGTCGCCGAGTGCCTTAAAACAGTCATACCGCGCGCTGGGAGCGAGCACAGAGCGTCAAATCCACACTGCACTCTCGATCGAACTAAAGCCTGTCACCTAATTTTCAGGCCTTCAGTTTTGCGAACTCAAGTTCAGCTTGAATGGACGAACCCTCATCAGTATCATCGAGGTTGTAAAAAAGATAGAGCCTATAACAAGCACACTGAAGTTGCGTGCGCCACTTTTGAACTCACGACGATTCATCAAAGCAACAAGCGAGTGCCGATGCGCTTGCAAACAAATTCAAGAGTTTGCACCGCCGTCGCATCTAGCGCCGATCGACCTGCGGTCAGTCTACCCATCTGAGCAAGCAGTTAATCATGACATTCTCCAATACTGGTAGCGTTCTGGCTACACTGACTCAAGTCAATTTTATGGGGGCATTGACCTCCCGTGTTAAGAGCCTGCCAGTTCCTGAATTAGTGTGCCTGCTGGACTTTATCACGGCTGAATTTCAGCAATTTATCCGGGCGATGGACCTGATTAACAATGAAGCACTCGAAACTCTCTTAGAGCAACTTTTAGATGCTTTCACTGTCAAAATTGGTCAAATTTTGCAAGCAGACCGGACAACAATTTTTTTGGTTGACTCCAACAAAAATCAACTGTGGCACAAAACACTCGATCCAGTTACGGGCGAGGATGTAGAAGTGCGCTTGCCGATGGATGCAGGCATTTTAGGCTACGTAGCAACCACCGGAAAATCAATCAATGTCGCCGAAGCTCGATCGCACGAGTATTTTAATTCCGAAGTAGACGAACCACCGGGCTATCAAATCGACACCATGCTGTGTATGCCGATTTTTAGCAGCAAGAGCCAAGAGGAACCCGTAGCAGTGGTCAGACTCTTAAATAAAGCTGGCAATGTCTCCTTTAGTGAGGAAGACGAACAGCAGTTCCAGGCTTTTGCAGATTCGATCGGGATTATTCTCGAAAGCTGTCAATCTTTCTACGTCGTGGCGCGCAACCAGCGAGGGGTTGCCGCACTTTTGAGAGCCACCACGACTTTGGGTCAAAGTCTTGACTTGGAAACAACTTTGCGCTCTGTGATGGATCAAGCTCGCGACTTGATGCAAGCCGATCGCAGCACGCTATTTTTGTTAAATCGGGAAACCAACGAACTCTGGACAAAAGTCGCCAAGGCCGACGGCAAAACGATGGTAGATCTCCGCATTCCTGCTAATAAGGGAATTGCTGGCTACGTGGCTTCGACTGGTCAACCTCTAAATATTACAGATGCTTACGACGATCCCCGCTTTGACCCCTCTACTGACAGGCAAACGGGATACCGCACTCGCACTGTCTTGTGTATGCCGGTGCATAACGCTAAAGGTGAGCTCATCGGGGTAACTCAGCTAATTAATAAGAACCAAGGTACTTTCACCCCTTCCGACGAAGAGTTTTTGCGAGCGTTTAATTCCCAAGCGGGAATGGCGTTGCAAAATTCTCAACTGTTTCAGAACGTGATGGTGGAAAAGCAGTATCAGAAAGATATGCTGCAAAGCCTTTCTGATGCAGTGATTTCCACGGATTTGAAGGGGCGAGTTGTGACTATCAACGAAGCAGCCCTAGAATTGTTGGGCTGTCCGGTAAATCAAGCTAAAAGCAAACACAATCCCCAGATTTGGGAAGATAAACTGGTGAATCGCTATGTTTGGGAAGTTGTGCCGATCGACAATTTGCAATTTCGATTAGAAGACAGTCTCAAAAATGCTGCCCGGCATTACGTTCCCGAACAAAGTTTAACTGTGGGACTGTTGGTAGAAAAAACGCTCAATTCCCAACAAAAAGAAGAAAAAGAAGAAGAAGAAGAAAGTTATATTTTGGCCGTGCCCGACCGCACTGACCCGAATTTATATTACGCTTGGGGCGAAAACAGCGCGTGGACTGAGGAAGTAGCGCTGGCAGAATTAGCTAATGCCCAATCTCTATTTGCGCTGCGAAATTCTGCCCTGTATCACCCTTATTGTCCGCTGCCCATCCCCGCCTCTAGAATTAAACTAATTGAACGTAGTTTGAATTTGACTGTCAACCCGCTGATCAATCCAGAAGGCGGGGTGCGCGGCGGTTTAGTGGTACTCGAAGACATCAGCCACGAAAAGCGGATGAAAAATACGATGTACCGCTACCTGACTCCAGGAGTCGTAGATAAAGTGATGGCCTTGGGTGAAGGCGCACTGATGGTGGGCGAACGCAAAGAGGTGACTATTTTATTTTCCGACATTCGCGGCTACACCACGCTGACCGAAAATTTGGGAGCGTCCGATGTGGTATCCCTGCTGAACGAATATTTTGAGACGATGGTGGAGGCCGTTTTCCACCACGAAGGCACTTTAGACAAGTTTATCGGCGATGCTTTAATGGCGGTTTTCGGCGCGCCCCTGCCGCTGAATCCCCCGGAAAGTCACGGTTGGATGGCGGTTCAGTCGGCTTTAGATATGCGCCGGCGTTTGAAAGAGTTTAATGATTCTCGCCCCGGCGAAGTTCCGTTTCGCTTCGGAATTGGCATTAGTTCGGGAGAGGTGGTTTCGGGAAATATTGGTTCCCAAAAGCGGATGGATTACACGGTAATCGGGGATGCAGTGAATTTGAGTTCGCGATTGGAACAGCTTACAAAGGAGTACGGATGCGATATAATTTTGAGCGAATTTACATACAGTTTGTGTCGCGAAGGAATTTGGGTGCGAGAGTTAGACAAGGTGCGGGTTAAGGGCAAAAATCAGCCTGTGGGTATTTACGAGTTGCTGCAAAATAGTTCTGAACCCATCGACGGGGAAACCGTTCGGTTTTTGGAACTTTACAGTAACGGTAGGGATGCTTATATTGCTAGAAATTTTCAGAAAGCTATTAGTTGTTTTGAAGCGGCTTTAGCAATGCGACCCAGCGATCGACCTGTAGAAGTTCACCTCGACCGATCCCTGAGATATTTGGAAGTACCCCCGCCCGATGATTGGGACGGCGTGCATACGATGACAACCAAGTAGTAAATTATATTACATCCGAGTGTTCAAAAGTAAAAAGATTTGATAAAGTTGTGAGATCTTCCTTATGACAGAGTTAACAACTGTAAAAATGTGAAAACATGAATCGGATGCCATATTAAAGTTAGTATTTATTTCCAGGCTAACAATTAAATGAGTTATTTATCTGTTCCGAATGCCACAAAAGCCGATCGGATTCTGGTGGTAGACGACGCACCAGATAATGTTTTGTTGGTTCAAACAATCCTAGAAGAAGAAGGTTACGAAATTAGCACGGCAGAGAACGGCTTTTCTGCCTTGAGTCAAATTGACAAGTCAGCCCCGGATTTGGTACTGCTAGACGTGATGATGCCGGGAATGGATGGTTACGAAGTCACTAAACGAATCCGAGAAAATAAGGAATTGCCCTTTATGCCGATTTTGCTGATCACTGCTCACGACAGTGCGAGCGTAGTGCAGGGATTGGACATGGGAGCCGACGATTTCATCCGCAAACCAGTGGAAATGGATGAACTGCTGGCGAGGGTTCGATCGCTCCTGCGCCTAAAACACAGCGTAGACGAGCGCAATTCGATCGCCCTCCAGCGCGAAGATTTTGTCTCCCGACTCGCTCACGACTTGCGGACGCCCCTCGTAGCAGCCGATCGAATGATAACTTTAATGCAGCAGGGAGCTTTGGGAGAAATTTCGCCTCGGATGGACGAGGCTTTGGGGACGATGGTTCGCAGCAACAAAAACCTGATCGCGCTCGTAAATATGCTGCTGGAAGTCTACCGCTACGAAGCAGGCGCCAAATCCCTAAGTTTCGCTGCCGTGGATTTGCGCCAGCTTATTACTGAGGTAGCTGAAGAACTAGCTCCCCTAGCCGATGCTAAAGGTTTGTCGATAGATTTAGACTTGACAGAAAGTGGAGAAAGTGCCCCGATTGCGAAGTATCCGGGCGATCGTCTGGAACTGCACCGCTTGCTGACAAATCTCATCGGAAATGCGATTAAATTCACCGACAACGGATCAATAGATGTCAGCTTAAAAGCGGCTAATTCACCTGCTTATACTAGCTTCAAAAACCAACCGCTGGCATGGGTAATTATAGAAATCAAAGACACCGGTGCCGGCCTTTCTCCCACCGAAAAAGCAAAGTTATTTGAAAGGTTTGGCTCGGGAACTCACAGGAGATCCAGTACAGGTTTGGGACTACACCTCTGCAGGCAAATTGTCGAAGCTCACCGCGGGACGATCGAGGTAAAATCTGAGTTGGGCAAAGGCAGTTTGTTTACTATTCGCTTGCCTTGTTAGAGCGGTTTGACACTCCTGGGCCTAAAGGCACGAGGATTCTTGATTCACAGAATCGACTTGTCGATGCAGAATTACTTCAACATCGGTAGCGGTCAATTCTCCACAAGCGTTCGGATCTAAGATCCAAGTTCCGGTATGCCCTACCGTACTCAATCCCCGACTTAGGATATTTTTGGCGGCGTTCCAATCGCGGTCTAGCACGCATCCACATCTACAAGCGTGAGTTCGCGTTGACAGACTTTTCTTAACAATTGTTCCGCAGCTAGAGCACTCTTGGCTTGTTCCGTTAGCTGGTACGGCAATCGTAATTCTTCCGAATACTTTGCCGAAATATTCCAACCACACTCGGAACATATACCAAGATGCGTCGTTAATCGATTTTGCTCTCGCAGTGATTCTTCACCATGTTTTTAATACTCAAGTCTTCGTAGGCTACACAGTCGTTTGACTGGATCGCGCATCTTGCCAACTTCACAGCAAAATCTTTGCGCTGTCTACTTATTTTGAGGTGGCGCTTTCCTAGAATCACTCTAGCTTTTCTTCTGTTTTGCAAACCCTTGACTCGTTTTGAAACTCGTCTTTGAACTTTTTTTAACTTGCGTTTTTCCTTGCGGAGGAATCGAGGATTCTCGACTGCAACACCATTAGAGTCTGTATAGAACTCTTTGAGTCCTACGTCTAACCCGATGGCGTTGCCTGTGACTTCAATCTTTTCAGAGCGGTCAACTTGAACGCAAAACTGGACGTAATATCCGTCTGCCCGTCTCACCAAGCGCACTCGCTTGATCTGAATGCGCTGATAGAAATGTAAGTCGCGAGTTCCTTTTAATTTTAGTTTTCCGATTCCGTTCTTATCAGTAAAAGTGACAGATTTCCGATCGTTAGCTAGACGCCATCCCGTAGTCTTGTATTCCACCGAGCGGTTGTGTTTCTGGAACCGTGGAAATCCCTTTTTTCCTGGGACTTTCTTTTTACAGTTGTCGTAGAATCGGGAGATCGCCGACCATGCTCTTTCTGAGCTAGATTGCCGAGCCATGCTGTTCAAGTCATCGCAAAACGGAAATTCCTTAGCTAAAACAGCGCTATACTTGTTCAAGGCGTATTTATCGACTTTTTCGTTTTCCATCCAAAAGCGCAATGCTTTGTTTCGGATGAACTGCACCGTTCTAATTGCTTCGTCTACAGCGTCAAATTGCTGTTTTTTCCCGTAGGCTTTAAACTCGAAAACAAGCATGACTTCGACCTAATCACGATCCTCTTATGCTAATAGACTTGGCTGAATACTGCCAAATTATTTACAAAACTTTACAATCAGGAGAATGTCGCGTATCCCCTATTCTGGAAGAAAGCCGTCCTAGAAGGACGGGGTTTTAAACCCATTTTTTTGATAAACTGTAATTGTAGGGTGAGCCGTGCGCACCAACTCAAATTATGGTTAATATAACGGATGTCAGATTAATTACTTGGCAACCGAATTTATGGCAATATGTCTAACTGTCCAGTGTGCGGTGCTGAATACATAGAAGAAAAAGCAGAGTTGTGCTCGATTTGCGGTTGGGATTTGACTCCCTACCCGCAGCGTGCTAAGCCTTCCAAAACTTATTTAAAAAAAGAACAAGTTAGATTGCAGTGGGCAAAACAAATGTGGGAATTGTCCCGCAATCAACAAAATTGGTTAGCTAAATTTGATGAGTTGCAGGGGGAAGTGCAGCAAGGTGCGATCGCCCGCACATACATTCAATCTCAGTTAGAATGGGTTCTGTACCGCCTCGAACAACTAAATCCCGAATTGATTGTCAGCACTCTACTGCGACTAGAAGACAAAATCGGCGCCATACCTGACTCAACTCCGGCTATCTCGGAAGTGGGGATGGACTACCGCCAACTGACAAAGCTATTAGAAACCGGAAAATGGCGCAAAGCTGATGAACACACTTGGGAAATCTTGCTGCAAATCGCTGTCCGAGAAGACGAAGGCTGGCTGAGTGCAGCCGATATTGACAGTTTTCCTCTTACAGACCTTCGCACGATCGACCAACTTTGGCAACAATACAGCAGCGGGCGGTTCGGGTTGAGCGTGCAGCAGCAGATTTGGGAAATTACCGAGGCAAATTATACTGAATTTTGCGATCGAGTCGGCTGGCGAGTCAAGGAAAATTGGAAATATTACAGCGAGCTCTCCTTCAACGAAGATGCTCCCCCCGGACATCTCCCCGTCACCGCATGGAGACAGCGCGCCTGTTATGGTGCCGGTAAACTCACCGCAGCAGAAAACTTTGCCCGCATCGCTGCGAAGTTGGTAGCGTGCGATCGGTAATCATGAAAAAAACAATCAAAATCTACATTAACTGCTATAATCAAAACGGTTTAGCAACTGGGGCTGTGGCTCAGATGGATAGAGCAAGCGCCTCCTGAAGAATCGGGCACCCTGCGAGGAAACTCTGGGAGTGAATGTGGTCAAATTTGGTGAAACCTAAAGAGTTCGTGGGTTCCTATGACTCTAAGGCAATACCAAGCCAAGCCTGAGTTCAGCGCGATTAAACAATCGCCCCTATTGAACTGAGGAAGGTTTAGAGACTAGACGGTCACCACCTAAAAGCTGCAAGCCTATGGTGAAGGTATAGTCCAGAGAGTGGGGAAACTCACACAAATCTGAAGCGCTAGGTCGCCGGTTCGAACCCGGCCAGTCCCGTGAAAAATCAAGAAAAATTAAAACCAAGAGGGGGAAGCTTAGTTTTGCCCCTCTTTTTTGCATATCCGCTAAGGAATTGGCTCCCAGACAACTATAGCAACCGCCTGGGCGGTTGCTATAAAATCTGAAATCTAAAATCACCTGTTTAGGCTCCACCACAAGCGTAGAGTCAATCTAAAATCTAAAATCTAAAATCTAAAATCTAAAATCTAAAATCTAAAATCTAAAATCTATGATCCCCAGACCCTTTTTTAATTTTTAATTTTTAATTCCTGTTAGTGGGCTATAGGTGCGGTATTTTTTGTTATGGTTCCTTTGTGAGTTACATAAAATTTTTATAGGTTTAGATGTGGTTAAGAATCAACTCAAACACGCAGCGTTACAAGCGTTTGAACACTTCACGCAGTTTTTGGTTCCTAGTAGGGCTTTTGACGGCGTGCTGGTTTGGCTATCAGCAGGTTAAGAGCGAATTTCAGAGACCCCAAGCTTTGTTAGTTCTAGGTGGGGCTACGGAGCGAGAGGTGTTTGCGGCTAAATTTGCTCTGGATCATCCTGAATTGCCTATTTGGGTGTCGTCTGGGAGCAATCCTGAGTTCGCGGAATGGGTGTTTTCAGAAGCGGGAATTGAGTCCGATCGCCTCCACTTAGACTACCGAGCTGTGGACACGGTAACAAATTTTACCACCTTGGTAGATGAATTGAAAGCTCAAGGGATTGAGAGCGTGTATCTGATCACTTCTGACGATCATATGCGGCGAGCTCAGATTATCGGCGAAATCGTGCTCGGCAGTCGAGGGATTAGCTTTAAGCCTGTGGCAGTTCCGTCTGGGCGAACCCCCGAACCGGTGGAAAAAGCTATTCGCGACGGCGCTAGGGCTATTCTTTGGCTGACCACCGGTTATACGGGTGCTAACTTCAGCCAAGCCAGAATTGAATAAATAAAGGAAAGCATTGAGCAAGTTTTAAATTTTTTCCCATTCCCTCTGGTTTTAAAACTTGTCTTCTATAGCGATTTAAGACACCGGGAAGACGCTGATGACCAAGGCCTAACAGAAGAGAATAGAACGAGTAGTTTAAAATCAGTAGATGAACTTCAATAGCCAAAGTTAATGACCGACCAAATTCTACCAGAAGTTATAGAGCAAATTTTGAGTGACAGCAAAACGCCGGATGCTATTTTTTCGGCTTTGGTGCCGGCTTTAGGGGAGGTGTTAAATTGCGATCGGGTTTTTCTTTACCTCCGCAATCCTGAAACGCAAATGGGCAGAGTACCTTACTGCTGGCGTCACAACTCGAACATTCCAGAGGTTTGGGACGCAGAATGGAAAAAAGAACCAGAATCTTTAGGGGAAGAAGACCCTTTGTTTGCAGCAGCTTTGCGAACTGAACCTTCGATTTTTGTTGAGGATGTTGAAACAGCAAATCCTGAAGTTGTCAACAAAAATTTTGAGGCAAAAGAGTTCGGACATCGAGCTTTGATTCACGCTCACCTTTGTGCTGACGGCTTATTGTGGGGGGTTTTGCAGCCTTGTATGTTCGATCGCCCCAGAGTGTGGACTGAGTTCGATCGCCAAGTTATCGCAGCAGTTACAGAAAAAATTTCGCCTTTAGCTGTCGCTTATGTCACCGCCTCAGCATCAAAAGATGAGCGATAAAAATCAATAATTGACTTGTAGGGAGGGGGTGGGCAATGAATGAATTTCCACTTCAGACTAAAACCACGTCTCGATCGGGGTTTTAGCCGAATCTCAATCCCCTTCCCGGCAAACGAAAGATTGTTTCCGGTTCCCCCCTTTTTAAGTTAGGGGGAATCGATGCGCTAATTTTCACACAAAAGTCGGGTACTAAATTTGAGCGGATTATTCTCACAAATGGTGAGGTGTGCATCGCCCTACGGATAGACTTGGTGCACCATTCTTGTTTAAAAAACGCCCCAATTTTGAATGCCCCGACCGCTGAAAATCCCTTGAGCCCGACTAATATCATCCTCAGTGCCATCTACTACCACTAAATAATCGCCGGCGTGCAGGCGATCGGTGTAAATTCTAGCTGTTTCTTCGGGAATTCCCAAGTCAGTCAAGGCCTTCACCACCCCACCGAAAGCCGCCGCCGAGACGCCAGTGCTTGCTACGCTAGCCACCAGTGAGGCGCCCAAAGTGCCCGCTGCAATCATCGGCCCGATTCCAGGAATAGCTAAACTTCCGAGACCCACTAGCACGGTGGCTAAAGCACTATTTGTCAGAGTGTCTGCTACCACTCCTGCTCCTGTGTCTAGATTTTTATCGCCCACCTGAGCGATCGTTTGAGTATCGCCTACAGACTCGCCTGCATCCCTAGCAACAACCGAAACTTTATCCATTGGAAACCCGGAAGATTTCAATTCTGTCAGAGCTTGCTCGGCATCTTCGCGGTTAGAAAACAATCCCAACGCGCGGGTTTGATTGCTTGTTACCATATCTTTCTTCTTCTCTCCTGTCCAATTAAACTCAAATTCAAGCCTAATTATTGCGCTTGTTTTAAATCACTTATATTGATATTTTTCGATGTTTATCTTCAGCATTCATCTATCTGTAGATATAACCTGAAAAACAGCAACAAAAGTTATAAAATCAGCGACCCAAATCGTGCATGGCATTAATCTCGATCGCACATCTTTGAGTCAGCGCTTGCAACTCCTCGCGATCCGAGGAACCGGGCGCTTCAATTAGCTTGCCAATTCGCACCGTCAGCGGCACCGGACGCGGAATTCCCGAACCTTTCGACGAAATCGCGTGAGTTCCCCACAAACTAACAGGTAACAGCGGCGCTTTTGCCTTAGCAGCTATCAGCGCCGCACCTAATTTCGGTTCAGTAATTCTGCCGTCTGGAGTGCGAGTCCCCTGCAAAAATACACCCGTCGCCCAGCCATTTTCCAAAGAGTTTATCGCCGATCGAATTGCACTGCGATCGGCACTTTCCCGCTTAACTGGGTAAGCACCGTAAAGCGTAATTGCCTGCTTCAAAATAGGAACTTTAAATAACTCTTCCTTTGCCATAAATGCGACAGGCCGCCTCATGCAATTCGACAAAATCGGCGGGTCAAAATCGCTGGCGTGATTGCTGACTACTACCACAGGCCCATCTGTCGGAACATTTTCTGCACCGTAGATGCGGCCTCGAAAGTAAAGGTGCAGCATCGGGCTGACAATTGACCATTTGAATAAATAGTAGAGAAGTAAACTTTCGACGGGTTCGCGACTTTTGCTCACAGAAAAACCTTAAGTTTTAAATTACATCGAATATTAGCCTACCAGTTCAGCAATGACAAATGAATAGTATTTTGAGGTTTGTATGGTTGCCTGCGGTTGGAAACCGCGCCTACACATACAAAACCCACCTACGTGGGTTAAAGAAGAAGTCCGCCTGCGCGGACGCAAGCTTGTGTAGCGCCAGACTTCAGTCTGGTGGACTATTTCACTGAATGTCGGAGGTTTGCAAAGGCTCAATTTCCGGCCAGCATAGCTTTCTGTCCTTCCGAAGAAGTTGCGTAGCCCAAGAAATCCTTAACTGCTTGGCTAGGAGGATTTTTGTACGCGTAGTACAACTGCCGCTTGTAAGGATAGTTACCCGCATCCGGCGTCGCACTGTTGACTGGAACAACGCGCACCGTTTTCTGATTGATTACTTGAGCGAATGTGGCATAATCAATGCCGTTGTTGCCTAAAGCTTGCAGCAGGGGAGTTGTCGCATCTCGTCGCACGAGCGTGGTAATATTTGACGCCGTGCCAAACTCGCTACCTCCGAGCACTTGTTCTTTAAACGTTTGGTAAGTGCCGCTAACTGCCGGTCTGTTAATTACTTTAATCTGGGTTGCCGGGCCACCGACTTTTGACGAGTCGTGAGTATTTCCCTTGAAGATTATCTTGAACTTGAGCGGAGAAACTTATACCCTTACGGTGTCAGAAACTAATACCACAAAATCTGCTTATGTGGGTCAGTTGCGCCTCTATGACGTGCATATCGCCAAGATGTTGGAGGTGACATATTCGGACTGTTAGGAGATACCCAACGCTGGCGGTAGAACTTGGTATTACCGCGCCGGAAATGGTAAAATTGATATGGGGAATTCAGAATCAACTGTCAGTGGGCTAGCGATATTACTAATACTTATAGTTTAGGAAAACCAGAGCGTAGTGCGAGTAGAATATTCTCAGGGGGAGGCTGGGCAGCCAAGATCGAGGACTCGTTCTATTCCAATTTTAGATATTACTGGTAATAAAGTTCCGCGCTGGATGAATTTTGTGCAGGCTTTTCAACCAATTCACCTCTTGTGATTATGGTTGGCAATGCTGATAGATTAATGAATGATTCAGAATATCGAGAACTTTGTGTTGAACGTCTAATTGAGAGTGTGCTTAATATTAATGGCTATATGGCGGTGAATCGGCTTTTCATGCCATGAGGGGGGAGCTAGATTGTTGAAGAAGTGCGATCGCAATTTGATTGCCACTAAATGTAGTGTTTAAAAAGTGATACCCATGTTAAAAGAATTAAAAACCATTACTCTTGCAACTCTGCTGGTATTAGGAACAGCTAAACTGGGTTCTAGTGCACCTCTCCCAAGTCCTAATAATCAAGGGGATTATACGGGAAGAACTTATCATATAGCAATCCTAAATCATTATCAAGACTATGATACAATTATATGCAATACTCGATCGTGAATAAAAAAATGAATA